>JBBSFL010000106.1:0-9885 GCA_038238735.1 Fimbriimonadales bacterium
ATGGCGGCGGCGATGCCGCCTTGAGCCCACTGGGTGTTCGAGTCGGACAGCTCTGCCTTCGTGAGGATGCAGACGTTTCCTCCGTGTTCGGCGGCCTTGAGGGCGAAGGTTAGACCGGCGAGGCCGGAGCCGATCACCACGTGGTCGAAGCGGAGCGTGTCCACGCCTTATTCTACGTTCGCAGCCATTTATGGCTCGTCGCGGCTAGATTCTGACTTTCTGGTGTTTCTGACACATTTCGTTTTCGTCGGGCTCGACGGTAGTTTTTGAACCTAAGCATGCTCTTGTTTCTGACGAATATGGCCAAATGGAGCCTTGTTTCTGGCCTTGTTGCCCGTTGCGGAAGCGCTGACGAAGCAGCGCCCTCGTCTGGGAGCCTTTGGACGCCCGCACGATCATCCGGCACCTAGTAAGTATCTGGCGAGGGAGTTTTGTCAACCTAGCCCTTGCTACTTTCCCTGCCCTGAACTTTCAGGTCGTGACTGCATCTCTGGCGACGGATGGACCGTCTTTGGCTGCGTGATCCCAGCAATCTTGCTCTCCAGCGAGTTTTCGGCGCGCCAGGTATTTCAGGTGGATGGGAAGGGCTACGAGGTTTTGGTGGACGGTCGGATGGAGCGTCCGCTCGCCCTAAAGTGGAACGGAAAGATTTTGGATCGCATGCTGAAGCGAGAGTGGAAGCCTTGGTCGTTGGAGGTCGCGGATGTGGATGGCGATGGGCGGGCGGATTTGGCGGTTGGGATTGTGAAGGCGACGCGGCATTTGCCATTTCCGCATACCTGTCTTTGGATCATCGGGGTTCGGGATGGGCATTTCACGCGGAAGTGGCTTGGGTCCTCAATGGGGCGGCCTTTGGTCGAGTTTTGCTTTGGTCCGCCTCGTGCGGGCGGGGCGTTTCTGTTCACGTTGGAGCGGACCCTCGATGGACGTCGCTCCCTGAGCCGCTATCGATGGTCGGGTTTCGGGTTCAAGAAAGCAGGCGGGGAGCAAATGTGGCGCGAGGCACACGGCCTGCGTTCGCAAAATGGCAAAATCGTTGTGATTGTCGAGGGTCGGGGGCACTCGTTCCGGCCGGAGGATTGGAAATGAGCTTGTTGCTTTCTTTAGCGTTTTCTTCTGCAATGGCGAGTTCGCCCCAGCGGGTTTCGGCTGACTTCCGAGAGGTCTCGAATTACAAGAGCTTCTCGAAGTCAATCAAGTTCACGCCTGGCCAAAGGGCGGCGCTACTTCGCAACCAGTTCTTCGTCTGCCCCTCCAAGGACGAGTCGCTCTATATCGCCTACGGCAGCAACGATTACGAGAACCTGCCTTCTTTCGTGACGGTAGACAACCTTCTCGAGATCGTCCACATTTTCTTCGATTCGACGCTGCGAACGGCGGAGCAGTCTCGCCTCTTGCCCGACCTCGAGTCGATGACGACGACGATGAGCAAGCAGTCGCTAGCGACGCTCGACGGGGTTAAGGGAACACCGCTGGAAGCAGCGGCCCGGAAGAACGCTGCCTACTTCGGTGTGGCGGCGACTCTGCTCGGGCAGAAGCCGGTGTTGCCCGAGGCGGTGACGACGATGGTGCGGGCGGAGGTCGCGCTGATCGACGCCCATAGTGGATTCGACAAAGGCGGCATTTTCCCCTATCAGTTCGACTACAGCCAATTCGTCGTTCGGGGGCACTACTCGAAGTCGCCCCAGCTTGGCCGCTACTTCCGGGCGATGATGTGGTACGGTCTTGTGCCTTTCGCGGTCGAGACGGTCGAGAACGGGGTTCACCGTCCGGCGAAGGAGCAGGTGGAGCAGGCGCTCCTGATCTCTCGCGACCTAGAGACGAGCGGAGTGGCGGGCAAGTGGCAAAAGCTGTACGACATCACGTCGCTGTTCGCGGGCAAAGCCAACGATGCCACGCCACCGGAGTGGGCGTCCCTCGCCAAGTCCACATTCGGGGACAATCTGCAGGCTTATGCCGACGCCGCCAAGATTCAAGCGTTCCTAGCCAAGATCGCAAGATTGCACCCTCCGCTCATCGTGAGTAAGCGCTCGAAGGGAGCTGTCGCGAGCGCCGTACAGTTCCGATTTATGGGGCAGCGGGCGATCCCGGACAGCTACGTGATGCAGGAGCTTTCCGATCCCGATAAGCGGCCTTTCCCAAGCCCGATGGATATTCTGTCGGTGCTCGGCAGTTCTCGTGCGACCGCACTGATCGACTCGAATCCCGCTGCTTTTAAGACAGGTTCTTGGCCGCTTTACAAGCCGATTCGTACGCAACTGGCAGGCCAGTTTGCGTCGGTATCGGATGAGGGATGGGGACGGGACTTCTATTGGTCTTGGCTGAACACGCTGCGACCTCTCCTAACGCCGCTCCCCGCGTCTGCGCCGGCTGTCTTGAGGTCAGACGCCTGGCTAGACAAATCCCTGGAAACCGCTCTGGCATCATGGGCCGAGCTTCGGCACGACACGATCTTGTACGGCCTACAGTCGGTGGCCGAGATGGGCGATGGCGACGAAGCCCAGCCCTACACTCCTGGCTATATCGAGCCCAACGTCGAGCTCTATACGAGGCTCGGCGCGATGGTCGATCAGATGCATAGCGCGATGAAGTCCCGGGGCTATTTGAGCGCCGAAGCCGGCGATCAGTTCAACGGGTTTAGCGACCTGATCACGTTCTTCAAGCACGTTAGCGAGCGGGAGTTGGCGGGCCAAAAGCTCTCGAAGCAGGAGCACTGGAGAATCCGGAAGATCGAAGGCGATCTGGAATACCTGCACAATTCGATCCAACTCATCGGCGTCGAGTACAAGCAGCTCTCCCAGGACGACCAGTTCATGGCGCTCGTGGCGGACGTTCATACGGCCTATGGCAAGGCCCTAGAGGTTGGCGTCGGCTGCGCGGACCATGTCGTGGCGATTCTGCCGATCGAGGGCAAGCTGTACCTGACGCGCGGAGCGGCGTTCTCGTACTATGAGTTCCTGCGTCCGATCTCGGAGCGGATGACGGACGAGAAATGGAAGGCGGAACTGCGGGCAGGGAAGGACCCGGCACGCCCGTTCTGGGTTAAGAGCTACTTCGTGAACAAGCCACTGGACGAGAAGGGCGGTTGATTCTCCTTGCCTTGCTGGCGACACTGTCGCCTACCGCGGAACTGGACGCGGTTGGCGACATTATGCTGGCTCGGTGGGTTGAGCGGCGAATCGTGCGGGAGGGGGCGGACGCCCCGTTTCGAGCGATCGGGGCCGAACTGCGGCGGGCCGATGTATCGGTAGGGAACTTGGAATGCGTCCTAGGCTCCGCCCCATTTGCTTTGGGCAAGCAGATTCGGCTCAGGGCCGCGACGATTTCCGCACTAGGGTTGAGGAGAGGCGGGTTCGGCTTGGTTTCCGTGGCAAACAACCACGCGATGGATTGCGGCCCGAGGGGCCTGCAAGGGACGGAACGCGCCTTGCGCAAACTCCATGTGGCATGGACGGGGACATCGCTCTTTGCGACTGTAGTGACCAGGAAGGGGATCCGGATCGCCTTCCTAGGTATTTGCGAGTTCCGCACTTCTAGCGCGGGAGGCCAGGGGATCATTTATTCCGACGACCCACGCGTCTTCTCAGCGATTCGCCAAACCCGAGCGAAAGCCGACATCGTCGTCGCCATGGTGCATTGGGGTCAGGAGGGGACCAGGGACGTTACGCCGTTTCAGATCCAGTTTGGCCAGAAGCTTGCCGATGCGGGCGCAGACTTGATCCTGGGGAGCCATCCCCATGTTCTTCAGCCGACCGTCTGGCTTCATGGTTTAGCGGGCAGACGCTGCCTAGTTGCATATTCACTGGGGAACTTCGTGTTCGACGCGCGACTCGGAGCAGAATCGCGTTCCGAGATTCTTCAGGTGACTCTCGGCAAAGACGGAGTTCGAGGATATCGTGAAAAACCGGTATCCATCGAACGTGGATTTCCAACTCTTCCGGCGCACAATCCGACTGACCATTTGGAAAGGAGAGTCCTTTAGGAATGACTGGCCTTGTCAGGTTTGGGCGTATGGTGAGCCCCGAAGTGGAGCGCAGACGATTTGGATCGTCGGGCGAGGTGTTGACCTCGGCCGAATTCGATGCCATGTTCGCGCCCTTCGACGGGGAACTCCGTACCTTCGTGCTGCGGCGGGTCAACCCTCAGTCGGTCGAGGATGTGATGCAGGAGATTCGCATAGCGGCCTTCGGTTCCGTCCATACGTTTGGACGGCGAAGCTCGCGCCGAACTTGGCTCTACGGCATCGCGCTCAATAAATGCCGGGACTTCTATCGGGGCCGTGGAAAGGAATCGCGGCAGGTCTCGCTGGAGTTAGCGCGAGAAATCTCCACCGCCACGGACGCTCACGCCGTGACCGATTTACATGAGGTAGTTTCCAACGCTTTGGAAGCTCTCAGCCAGTCCCAGAGAGAAGTTTTAGAACTCTACTATTACGGGGAGTTGAATTTGCCCGAGATCGCGCAGGCGCTGGCGCGGAACCTGAATACCGTGAAATATCAGTTCTATCGAGCGCATGCCGAGCTGGCTGAGCACCTTGGCAAGGAGGCACTATGACGCCTTGTGCTGGACGCGAGAAGGATGTTCTGATGCTGGTGCACAACCAGTTGGGACCGTTCCGGGCTCTGACTATGCGCGCGCACTTGCTCGTTTGCCCCGTTTGTCGGGAGAAGGCCGAGTCCTTCCATCGGCTCTCGACTCGTTTGGCGGTGGGCTTGCGGCGGCCGAATTCTGGTCGCTCGGTGGGGGCTTTCCTTCCTCAGGCTGCCATCGCCAGCGGCAAGCATAGGATTCTGACTCTGGCCCTGGTTGGAATTATTGGAAGTTCACTCTACATAGTTGCTTCGGAGGCCACGGCTTCTTACTCTGGGGGAATTACCTCGGCATCTAGCAGTGGGGATTCCTGCGAACCCGTTGCTGCGTCTTCCTCTTCTTCACCGCGGGCATGTGCGACAGGGTCCCAAATTTTTGGCATTCCGGTTCCCTTCGGGCATTCGAACAAACTTCCGGCCGCCAATCGCCTACTTATCCAATAAGGATTCGGTGGCGAATAGCGGCCGGTCATCATCTCCATGGAGTCTCGGCCATCTGGCCCAGACCGTGGCTCCTTTTTTTTAGCGCTTTGAGGCTTTGCGTCGCTTGCCCAGGATTGCGATGCCGACGCCTAAGCCAAGGAGGGTCATCGGCTCGGGGACTGGAGCGAACGTGATGTTAGACCAATTCGCGACTCCGCCATTGGGACCCGTCGCAGCGCCAACCACCTGCATGTAGCCTCCAAGGCTGCCTCCAGCTCCCGTCCCAGCCGCTCTGAAGAGGCTGTTTTCGGCGTTCGTGATGTCTAGCTCTCCGCTGGCGATACCGTTGGCGCGATACTGGACCTTCCGCCGGCCGTCAGTTCCTCGGTAATAGTCGAGCCCCATGGTGATCGTGGATCCACTGTTATACGACTGACCTAAGGGGTTAAAGCTGAAGAAAGGAAGGGGACCGCCGAAGGCCACAATCTCGTGGGCATCGGTGTTCACGATGAACTGTCCCTGACCGAAACCGGTGCCGCGGTCGTCGATCAGGAAGCCGGCTTCCTTGCGGGTGGTGCCGGTACCGGTAAGGGACATGGACCACGTGACGCTGAAGAAGCTGTCCGGTCGAAACTCGTAGGCGGACGCGCCCGCGGTATTGCTGAAGTTCCAGGTGTGACGATTGGCGAATCCTGTGGCGCCAACCACATTTTGGTCATTCAGGTTGATTGTGGTTGGATACGTATTGACGGAAGTAAAGGTGGAAGATGGAAAGTCGTTGAAGACTCGGGGGTTGATGATTGCACCGTTCATAGGTGGCGCTTGGCCGAATGAAACAGCGGCGAGGCCTGCGAGCAGGAAGGAGGCGGTGAATAACTTCATTTGTTTCTCTCTCTCTCGTTCATCGAAAGGGCGCCGGCATTTTGGAGCACGCCTTTTCAGGTGACCTAGAATACCTGCCAAATGTTTCGGTCCAAGTGGAAATCCTTTTGGTGTTGCCTTAGCGAAAGGCGGCTTAGGTAGACTCCCTCCCTCTTGGGCGGTTAGCTCAGCGGTAGAGCACTTCGTTCACACCGAAGGGGTCACAGGTTCAAATCCTGTACCGCCCACCACCCGCCAACCAATTTTGGGGCCCGGACGGCCTGCATCGATTTGCGTTTTTGGCGATCGTGCGTTCGAGTTATTGTCGAGGCCCGTGACCCTGGCAAGTTTTGACGGATGATCTTGGAAGCGATCCTGACGGTTCTCTTGTGCAGAACTGCGGGCTTAGGCGGCTCGAGAATGTTTAGCGGCTTGGAACCTCTGGCCGAAGACTTCCGCCGGAAGTGGCTTGTCGTACAGGTAGCCTTGCCCGGTCTGGCATCCGAGGTTCAGCAGAACCTCCTCCTGTGCCGTGGTTTCGACGCCTTCGCCGGTGACCTCCATATGCATCGTCCGAGCAATGGCGATGATCGCTTCGATAATCGCCATTGCGCCGGCCTCTTGACCTATCCCGCTAATGAAGGTGCGGTCGATCTTTAGGGTGTCGATCGGGAAGGCGAGTAATGTGGATAGCGAGGAGTATCCGGTTCCGAAGTCATCCAGAGCGAGATGAACGCCCAATTCCTTCAACTGGCACATCCGCGCGATGATTTCGTCCCGATCTTCCATTAGCACGGACTCGGTGATCTCCAATTTGAGCCCTGAGGCAGGTAGCCCCGTCCGAGCCAAGATGCCCTTCACCCGGTCGACGACATCGGCCTGCCGAAGCTGCTTCCCCGAGACGTTGACGCTGATGACGAAATCGGAATCGCCATTTTCAGTGCGCCACACTTTGGCCTGGGCGCAGGCCATTTCCAATATCCAGTAGCCGATGGAAAGGACCAGCCCAGTATGTTCGGCGATCGGAATGAACTCCCCCGGCGGAACATCGCCCCGCACCGGATGCTTCCATCGAGCCAACGCCTCTGCGCCGCGAAGCTCATGAGTCGCAATATCGACCAGGGGCTGGAAGTGGACCGAAATCTCGTCTCGATCCAGAGCCTGACGCAAATCGGTCTCCATTTCCAACCGGTCGATGGCGCTCTCGTTCATCGACTCTTCGTAGATGATATAGCCGGATTTGCCGGCGGCCTTCGCCCGGTACATGGCCGTGTCTGCGTTCTTCAGCAACTCCGTGCCGCTGGAAGCGGAGTCGTTGCTGTAGGCCAATCCAAGGCTTGCGCAAGCGAAGGTTTCGCGATTTCCGAGCAAGATCGGCTTCCGTAGGCTCTCAAAAATACGCTCCGCGACCTTGACGGCTTCGGCCATGTCGTCCAGGTCTTCCAGGAGGATGGTAAATTCGTCGCCTCCTAGTCGAGCGACGGTGTCTCCTGGGCGAACGGCTTCTACCAGCCGGCCGGCAAGGGCAACGAGAAGCTCATCCCCAACGTCGTGCCCCAAACTGTCGTTGACAAGCTTGAAGTTATCCAAGTCTACAAACAGCACGGCTGTCCCAACTTGGTTCCGACGAGATTTCTCGAGGGCGAACACCAGGCGGTTATTGAAGAGAGCCCGATTCGGGAGCGAGGTGAGCTGGTCGTGAAAGGCTTGATGCTCGATGACTTGCGTGCGCTCGAGGATCGTCCTCTCCAAGTTTTCGTTGTGAACCCGCAAGCGATCCTCACTATCCAGCAGGTCACGGGCTCCTACTTCCAGTGTCGAAAGCATTTCGTTGATTCGCTGAGCCAGGAAGGAAAGCTCGTCTCGGCCCCGCAGCTTGACACGTTGCCCGCCTGCAAAGTCTGTAATGCCGCCTACCTGCTTGGTTAGAACGGATAGGCGGTTGAGGGCGAATCGCTCTAGAATGAGGATGATGATGACGCTGAAGACGGTGCCGATGGCGAGCAATTGCCAGGTCACGGTTCGGACCATTGCCGCCCCTTGCGCAGATACGGTGCGCGGCAAATTTGTTTGCAGAATGATTGCCGGTTTGCCGTGAATGTCTCGTACTTCGGAGAGTCCGACGAGGTGATCGTCATCGACGGCACTTATCGTCTCTCCCTGGTTGGCCGGAAGGCTTAGCGCTTTCTCCGCTTCGCCGGTAATCGTCGTTGTTTGGCCGGGAATGAGAAGTGACACGTCCTGATCGGTCACTCTTCGTAGATCGCCGACGACGCTCTTGTCCAGGTACCGGACGAACACGAGCCATCCCCGCGATGGCCCCGAGCCGGCTGTTCCCAGAATGGGCCGAGCCGAGACAGCAACAGGAATACCGCGAAAGAGCAGAACGCCGCCCTTTCCGTGCCCTGTCGGGGAGAGCGAAGTCAAGAAGCCCCCCTCGTTCATCTGGTCACGGACATCTTCAGGGGACAGCAGGGGAAGATCCTTAAGGCGAGGTTCCGCCCTGCTGTAGAACTCTTTGCCAGAAGGGTCGAGAAACATGACCATGTCGATCTTGAGATCGAGGAAAGTTTGTGGGATGAGGTTCGATCGTAGGAATCCCTGGTTCCGATCCTTCATAAACCGGTAGGAATCGTCCCAATTCGACCAGTCGATGGTCTTGGCGTGCAGTTGGTCGACTTCCTGGACGAAACTCTGTCTGACGCGCATGACGTCTTGACGAGCTCGCTGATTCTCAAGGCGGTTGAAGCTGGCGATCATCGGTCGCGATGACGCGAAATATACGCCGATCGCAGTCGTGGCTATGGTCAGACCGATCGCGAATAAGTGTCTATGCCGAACTTTCATGACCGGGTATGCCTGCGGAAGGCGGGAATGGATCGGGAACGAGATATTTGCCTGATATCCCCATTACTCGTATTCCACATTGGTCGAGCGAAGTGGAAGGGGGTCGGGGCTGAGCGATAATTTGGGCAAAAGGGGCTCTCCACCCTACAGTCCCGCCGTTTCCAGCCGAAATGCATCGGGATGAGATCGCTCTTCGTAAGTGCTGTCGGAATCGCTCTGAGCGCATTTTCCGCGTCCGGCGCCATGGCGGGGAGCGATTCGCGTTATAAGTTCGAAATTAGCCAGGACGTGGCGTCGAAGTACGTGTGGCGCGGGATCAATCTGGTGAACGACTGGGTTTATCAACCCTCGCTTTCGGTTGAGGCGTACGGGTTCAAATTATCCGTCTGGGGGAGCTGCGAGCTGACCGGATGGAACGCGCCCAATTTCGATCAAAATCCGGCGCGTCGGTTCACCGAAATCGATTCGACCCTGCAGTACTCGGGAACACTGGGCGACGCTGGGTGGACTGTTGGCGTGATCGACTACCAGTTCGCCGGAACGGGCGCGGTGCGCTACCAGGAGTGGTTCGGCGACGTTGCCTTCGACGGCGTTTGGGGATCTCCGACGGTCACGGTCTACAAGGGCAACAACGGCTATTCGGGGACTTACGCGACTCTCGGATTGAGCCGCCCGGTCCCCGCGCGGCTTGGAAGGGCAAGGGAGATCGAGGTCGGTGCGGAACTGTCCTACGGCGACGCCGAGTGCAATCGATTCCTATACAACGACGACGGGGCGGGTCTGACGGATCTTCATCTGCACGCCTCCGCAGAACTCGGTTTGGGCCGAGGTTGGACGCTGAGCCCATCCCTGCACTACTCCAATTTGCTCCGGCAGGGGCTTCTTCAGGGAGAGGCCCGAAGATCTAACGTATGGGTGGTTGTGTACTTTGGCTTGAAGTTCTAAGAATGCGGGCCGGCGCATGATAGGCTCTTCACTATGGAGCCTTTGATCGAGACATGGCTTATTTCGCAGCGCATTAATCAGTATTTGCTGGACGCCCTTCCGGATGAGCAATTGTCCGTTCCTCTCGCCAAGGGAAAAACGGTCGTCGGGGGATTCACGCATATTCATAACGTCCGCTTGATGTGGCTCAACCCTTGCGCACCCGACCTCTTGGGAGGCC
>JBBSFL010000107.1:0-9826 GCA_038238735.1 Fimbriimonadales bacterium
ATGCCGCGCGAAGTATTGGACAACTTCGAGAAATTCACCCTTTGGGTGGAGCGGAGCGCGAACTACGCGAACCGCAAGCTTGCAATCAGCGGCTAAGGCTTAGCTCTACTTTTTCGCGAGCGCGTTGCCTAGAACGTCGATCACTAGCATCACGGCCATAAACCCGACGCCCAGAAAGAGCGTCAGCCGAGAGATGAAGTCGTCGAAGTTCGCTTTGCCTTTGAAAGTCGTTCGCACTCCGCTGCCACCGCCCATCGCGTCTCCTTTGCCCGTAACAAAGACCAAGAGCGAGAAGACGACCGCGACGATGATGCCGATGACCAGAAGGATGTTATACAGGAGCTGCAAGAGAAGACCTCGGGCGGCGGTCAGTATACCTTTAGGTCGAGATGCAGAGCGAGGCCAATTAGGTACGCCACTCCGGTGCAGATGAGGCTCCCCGCCATTACGTGGAGCATTCCGCTGTTGTAGATTCTCTGAAAGAAGTTCGGCATGACAACCGGCGCCTCCAGATACTTCCGCAGTAGCTCCTGACCGGAGCGGATGCCCATTTGGAGCTGTTTCTCGCTCGGGGGAGAGGTTGTTACGTATTTCTGTACGATCCCTCCCAGCAGACGCCAGAGAGCCAGCGTCGCGACCAACGCAAGGAGCAAGCGTAAAACCTCGTCTGATATCCAAGTCGAAGTGGCCAGAGCCAAAAAGAGGGTGGCTCCCACTGCCAAATTCGTGCCGCAGCGGGGATGGACCCGGGGCATTCGGCGCACTATTTCCGGTCGCAGTGCCTCGCCGCGTTCGATCGCATGTACAACTTTGTGCTCTGCCGCATGAATACCGGAGAGGGGAATAAGGCGCATCGCGAGGGCGAAGATAACCAGCTGACCGACGCTGGCCACCACGTCGGCAATCGAGGCGCTGACTCCTCGCGCCAAGAGCAGGGTGCCCAAATACTCGGCGCCCAATAAGGAGCCCGCCAGGATGCAGAAAAGGATCATCCCACTCGTTACAAGTGCTAGATCGCTGGCTCCAGCGCGTACGACGCCCGTCGTGAGATACACCCCGAAAGGAGTAGCCATTCCGCCAATCAGGGGCGGCCTTGGCGGTGGAATGTAGTGGGGATAGAGATCGCTCGGCGTGATTACGCCAAGTACGCGGCCCGCGTCGTCGACAACTACGAGCGCGGCTCCCCCAAGTTCTGAGATAAGGCGTAGAGCTTCCGCTCCGGTGATGTACGGAGGAATGCGCAGGTCGGCGTGATCTAATCCTGCGGTCGCCCATTCTGTCAGTTCGACGCCTCTTGCAAGCGCAATGGCCAGGCTCCGCTCGGTAATCGAACCCTTGTATCGACCTTGATCGACTAGCGGCAAGATGCCGGCACCGCCCTCCCGGAGTCGCGCCACTGCGAGTTCGATGGAGTCCTCGATTGCAAGGGGGTGCGTGGACCGCGCAAGTAGGGTCACGGGCTGGCTGAGGAAGGAAGACGCCATTGGAGCGAGTGGGCAGACTACCCATGTTTGTCTGACCGGACCGACGCGATGCCATAATCCCCTTGGCTTGAACCGAATAGGAATCCTCACCAGCGGAGGCGACGCTCCAGGAATGAACGCCGCGATCCGCGGCGCCGTCAGGGCAGCGATGGGTCGAGGCGTGCCGGTTCTGGGATTCCTTCACGGCTATGAAGGAGTGATCCGAAACGAAACCCTCCCGCTCGACAGTAAAGCGGTGGGGGGGATCATCACGACGGGGGGCACTATCCTTCGGACTGCGAGGAGCAAGCGCTTTATGACGCGCGAGGGTCGTGACGAAGCCATCGCAGTCCTCCGCGAGCACGCGGTAGAGGGGCTCATAGTGATCGGTGGCGACGGATCCTTGACGGGTGCCCTTAAGCTACACGAAGAGTTTGAATTCCCCGTCATGGGCGTGCCGGGGTCGATTGACAACGATATCTCCGGCAGCGACTTTTCAGTTGGCTTTGACACTGCCGTGAACACTGCGGTGGAAGCGATCGACCGAGTCCGGGATACGGCCTATTCGCACGAGCGCGTTTTTGTCATCGAAGTGATGGGAAGGCGAAATGGATTTATCGCACTCGAGGCTGGCCTGGCCGGAGGGGCGGAGGCCGTGTTAATCCCCGAGGTGCCTTACTCCTTGCTCGAGATATGCGACGGACTTCGCGAGGCGGCCGCGAAAGGGAAGAGAAGCTCCATTATCATCGTCGCGGAGGGCGCAGCTAGGGCCGGAGATATTAAGGAATTTATTCAGAAGAACACCGGGTTTGAAGCTCGCTACCTGGTTCTCGGGCATATGCAACGGGGCGGGTCCCCGACTGCCTTCGATCGTGTACTCGCCTTACGTCTGGGAGCCTATGCGGCGAACCGCCTGATAAGCGGCTATAGAGGGGAGATGGTCGGCGTGGACGGCACCGCTTTGGTGAGCCACCCGCTCAGTTATGTCTTAAGCACCCAGCGGGTTATCGACCCTGAGAAGCTCCTGCTAGCGGAAGTAATGGCGCTGTAAGATGGAATTTGAGGTAGGCGTGCTACCATCTGTCAGCGGAAAGGAGAATAAGGTTTGGCGATAGACACAAGTGATTTCAGAAACGGAATGCATTTTTATCTCGATGGCGACGTCTATACGATCGTCGAGTTCCAGCATGTCAAGCCGGGTAAGGGGGGAGCATTTGTGCGCACCAAGCTGAGAAAGGTGCGTAGCGGCCAAACGTTGGAGAAGACCTTTCGTTCCGGCGAGCGAGTAGAACCCGCCCACGTCGAGAAGACGAAGATGCAGTTCATTGGGCGACAGCGCGACGAGATCACTCTGATGGACCTGGACACCTACGAGCAGATTCCGATCAAGGATTCTGTTCTTGGCGACCAAGCCAAATATCTGAAGGACGAGATGGAGATCATCGCCATGGTGGCCGGCGGCGAGGTTCTCGGCTACGAGCTCCCAAATTTTGTCGAGCTCGAGGTTGTGGAGACCGATCCTGGATATAAGGGCGACACCGTGAGCGGCGGTTCTACAAAGTCTGCAAAACTCGAGTCAGGCGCAAGCGTCCAAGTTCCGTTCCATATCAATACGGGCGACGTGATCAAGGTCGACACCCGCACAGATTCCTATCTAGAAAGGGTTAAGAGGTAGCGTTCCTGGGGTGAGCAGTCCAACCAGTCGAGAGGAAAAGGATTTCGGGGAAGGCATTCTCCAAATTATTTCCAGCATTGCCAAGGCCGTTTTTTGGATCGGTGTTGGCGCAACTGTAATCGGCGTTGGCTTTCTAATTTTCACCGCGATGTCGCCGGAAGCGTCGAACAATGCGGCCCAAGCCGCGAGCAATATCGCCCTATTCAGCAAAATCCTGCTGGGTGGAGTTCTGGCCCTCGGGGGCGGAAGCACGTTCCTTTTCTGGGGAGAAGACATCATCGGCGGCATTCAACTCCTTCTCGGAGCCGCTCTATTCTTCTCGCCGCTGTATCTACCCTCTATGGGTGTGGATGCGAGCAAAGTGTCCGCTCAGCAAGCTCTAGAAGCTTTGAGGAACGGTGGCCTGATTCTTGGGGTCATCGGACTCCTGGTTCTCATGATCGATCTAGCTAGCAAGGCGAAGATGCGGATGCAGCAGGGATCCAAGGCGGATCAGCTGAAGTATGGCAAGGGCATCCGCGAAGAGCGTGACCGGCAAAACGTCTTCATGGGTAAGTGCTGGCAGCTGCCCTTTTGCCGAAAATTCGTTCGTGAGAAGTGTCCGATTTACCACGCTAAAAGATCCTGCTGGAAAGAGTTGGTCGGCTGCATGTGCGAAGAATCAGTAATTCGCAATGCTATGGAAAATAAGCCGATCCCGAAGGATGCACTCTTGGCCGCCGCCTTGATTCCCCACAACCACAAACTCACCGTGATTCAAAAACGGGAGCGGTGCAAGACCTGCGTGATATACAACGAGCACCAAAAGCACAAATACAAGCTAGCCCTCCCGCTAGTTCTCGTCTTCTTCGCATTGTTCTATCTTGTCGCTCGTAGCCCGCTTCTGGAAGGAACCGCCGGCCTCATTCGGGGCGTCGACAAGGTGGTAGGCCAAGCAACTTTCCACCATGGCGGGGGCAACGGCGTCGCCGATACGCCTGGCGGCCAGTGGTTTGTCGAAATTCTTACCGTTTGCATCATGCTTGTCGCCTTCACGTACGTCATGAAGCTGCTCGAGTACCTGATCTTCAAACTCAAGGTCTAGCATGGTCTTGATAGACGGATCGAGAGGCGAGGGCGGAGGCGGAACCCTCCGCACGGCACTCACGGCCTCTGCATTAACGCAGCAACCCATGCGGATTGACTCGATTCGAGGAGGGACAAACTTTCCCGGGCTCGATTCCGAAGATTTGACGCTGGTCCAGGCGCTTGCGAGGTCCGTTAGCGCCGAAACCGCGGGGGCAGAAGTCGGGTCGACGACGCTCAGTTTCCTGCCGACACGTTCCCCCTCAAGTTTAAAGGGACCCCTCGACCTTTCGGAGCCAAGCAGTTCGCGAAATCCGAACGCGCTCGTGGTTCTTTCGGCTCTGGCACCGGTTCTAGCCCGGTCCGGTATGTATTCGCAAGTCTCTTTGCAGGGCGAAACCTATGGACACCGGGCCCTGACGTTCGATTACTTTGCCAATGTCGTGTGCCCCGTCCTGTCTAAAGCCGGAATCGGAGCGTTTCCTGACTTGGAGAAGGCAGGTTTTGGCCGCGATGCGTCCGGATTCGTCCGCATGGACGTCGAACCGAGCGTGATCCAAGGATTTGATTGGAGCGACCGAGGGGCTTTAGTTGGTGTTCGCGCGATAATCACGACGGCCGGTTTGCCCGCATCAGTTGGGCTAAGAGGAAGCACGCACCTTCAGAACTTGGCTTCAAACGCGAGGATCGGGGTCGAGATCGAAGCAGTGGAAGCGGAAGGCGCGAATTCCGGCGCGTTCGTTACGGTCTGGGCGGAATACGAGCGCGGTTGGGGCGGGGCAATCGCGATGGGTTCACGCGGACTGCGTGTCGAAGCTCTCGCCCAATCCACTTTTGAGGAGCTTATGGCGTTCATGCAAACGTCGGCTTCGGTGGATCCGTACCTCGCAGACCAGCTACTGCTTCCAGCCGTGATGGCCGAGTCGCCCACGATTTTCCGTGTTTCCGAGCTTACGTCCCGGTTCCTGAGTTCGGTATCTGTGATCAAGCAATTTCTGCCCGTCCACGTCACCGTCAGGGGTCTGGAAGGTCAGCCCGGGTTAGTGTCGATTAGGCGTTAAGAGGCCCTTGGCACGAACATCCTGTTGCCGGGCCACAGCTAATGCCATCTCAACCGCTTCCGGCGGCCCGTGGATGACGACGGCTTGCCACCGTGAATGTTTTTGACTTTTTAATGGATTACCCAGACCTGTAGTGGGTGCTGCGATTTCGGCGCTCACTTCAGGAACCTCCGACTGGATCTTCGTTAGCGCATCACTGGCGGGCACGAAGGAACACACATAAATCCCCTCGATCTGCCCCGATTTTAACGCAGGGGTTGTATTTTCCGGGACGTCCCCCGCTGGGTCAGTTCCGACCGCTGCCTTTTCTGAGGTCGGCGCGAGTGTCTTCGACTCGCTCGCCACCGGTTTCGTAGGCGCCTTTGCGGCGAGAGCCAGCTGCGCCTTCTCTGCGATACCATTGATTCGTGCGGCAGCCCGCTTCGGCCCGTGGAAGGACGGTAGCGGGATGCTTCCCTTGATTTCCGGGGGCGTCGTCCGAATCATCACCTCTCCGTTGGATGGTTCAATCGCAGGCGCGCCGCCCGTTTCATCCCCATCGACCGTCGGTTCTTCGGCCTGCAGGTCTACTTCCGGAAGATCCTTCTGACCTCGAAGAGGTTGAATCTGCTCAATCTGGATAATGACCGGCGCGTAGCCGCCGTTCTGGGTTGCGGGCGAGGGCGCCTTGAAGGGCGCGACACACAGGCAACTAAGGATAGGACCGGAGGCGAGGAGGGTTAAAATCATAGGCAGGCTCGAAAATGGATTGCTCCACATGAACAAGCCACACACAAATGCAGTGTGGTTGCATCAACAATACTGCGAAGCGGGACAGCCGCGTCCTAGCAATATCATTGGCATTTCGAACCCAAATCTGTAGATTTACTGGCTTTTCCTACTTTTGTGGGCTATAAAGTGGCCGAGAAAAATTGCCTTTGCCGGCAGTTAGCGATTTCTCCCCGCCTCCTGCTCTTGGAACCACTACCAGGTCCTTCTCGCCGTTCACTTCGCGCCTCGCAAAAATAACTGCGTCGCCACTTGGTTGCCACGACGGATCAGATATTTGCCCCTTGGCAACGACTCCAGAGGGACCGCCGTGGGCAGGATAAAACATGAGGCCCGCCGGTTTGAATTCGCCCTCGGTCACGGCATATGCTCCGGCTACTACTACTAGACCCTCGCCATCCGGCGAGTAGGCAGGTTGGCTCCAACACTTTCCATCAGAGTTGCTTAGTTCAATCCCTCCGAGGCCGCTCTTATCACGCGCGATGACTTTGTCGAGATCGAGGTACGCCAGGACGTGATTGTAGGGCCGGGTCGTTTTGCCGCCTTTGTGAAACAGGTCGGGGACGTGGTCAGAGTCCTGCCACTGGAAGTTCTGAGCGGAGTAGACGATCTCATTCTTCGTGGGATGAATGTCGAACTCGATGTGGTCCGCGCAAAGGATAAGTATCGGACGCCGCTCTTCGTCCGTAGTTGGATTTGCCCTTTGGATAATCAGAGACTCGCCGTTGTCCCGGCGCATAACGGCCACTATATACGCTTTGTCCAGGGACCACCTGGCCTCGCGAAAACTCGACCCGAGCCCCTTATAAAGAAGGTCAAAATCGCCGCCAGAAGCCTGATCTCCTTCCCCCGAGGTGTCCATCGACGCCCCCTTCGAGATCGGGGGGAGAATCTGCTTTATTGAACTGTCTTCCAGCGGGTCAAACAGAAGGACCCTTCCCCCTGCGGTTGCAAGCGCCTTAGGATCCGTCAAAGAGGAATCGGCGCTCGAAAATCTTGGATGGGCCAGAGCACGCGTTCCGATTGTTCTTCGCTCGATGCGGTTCTCGTCGGGCTTCCAACGGTAAATCTGATAGTTGGAAAGCTCGGGATCCGGGCTCCCCGTGACGGAGCGACTGATGAAGACGCGATTGCCATCCGGCCGCCAGTCTGCTTCGCGATCGTCCGTACCGGTTCCACTTTCTGGGGATTTGATTACCGTTCCATCTGGCTTGATCAGCACCGCATGGGAATCCTGGTCACCATTCTGAATGGCGAGGATGTAGCCCTTCGTGTCAGCGGGCGTCGAGTCGGTATGCGACGAACGAGAGAACCACATATAGCCACCAATGAGAGCCGCCGCGAAAAACAGCACAATGGCGGTGCGAAGAATCCGCTTCTGAATTATCTTGGGTTGGCTTGGATCTGTGGTTTTCATAACTAGACTAGGACGGTTCCTACGCGAAGTCGAAGGCCGTTGGCGAAATCTCGTCCGGACATCCTCTTTTTACCTTCGGGCTGGACTTCAAGGAGCCGAAGGCTCCCGTCCCGAAGGGATACTTCGCATGAATCATCGATCGCTACCACCGTGCCCGGACTACCAGCCTTCTCCCCGCGAAGAGCGCGAGAAATACGCACGGTACCCGCGTGCGAAGTGAAGTAGGAACCTGGTGCGGGAGTGAAAGCTCGGATGCGATCATATTCCTCCGGGGTGCTTCCGGAGAAATTGACCCGCGCCTCGCTCTTTTCGATTTTTGGAGCTAACGTCGCCAGAGTCTCGTCCTGCCTTAATCGAGGATATTCTCCCGAACCGATCCTCACGATCCATTGCTCAGCCAAGTCGGCCGCTATAAGGGCGAGTCTGTCCTGCAATTCTCCGTATGTTTCGTCGGCCCGGATGGAAGTTGCCTTCTTGGCGATGATATCTCCCGTGTCCATTCCCTTGTCCATCTGCATTAAGGTCACGCCAGTCTCACTCTCACCATGCTGAATGGAGCGCTGGATAGGTGCTGCGCCTCTATACTTCGGCAACAAGGAACCATGAAGATTAATTCCTCCCCGTAGCGCAACACTCAAAAGGCGCTCGGAGAGAATCTGACCGTAGCTAGCGACGACGAGTGCGTCGGGCTGCAGCTTCTCGATCGAGGAGACGAACTCTGCGGCGCGCGCTTTCTCAGGCGTTTCGACCTTCAGGCCAAGCGTAAGGGCCTCCTCCTTTACTGGGGAGAGGCCGAGCCGATGGCCCCTTCCACTTGGCCGGTCCGGTTGAGCCACCACCAGTAAAACGTGAGAGGCAAGACTTCTTAGAGGCGGCACGGCGAAGACGCCGGTGCCGAAAAATACGAGTTTCACTCGACCTCGTCGTGCACGTCAGGATCCTTCCAGTGGAGGGTGGCGGCATCGACTTTGTCTATGAACAAGACGCCTTCGAGGTGGTCGATCTCGTGTTGCACAACCCGCGCAGGCATTCCTTCCAACTCGAAAACGACCTCTCTTCCTCTTCTATCGATCGCCTCGACCTCGACATAAGCCGCGCGCACTACGTCACCGTAGAGCCCGGGAATGCTTAGGCAGCCCTCTTGCCCGATTTGCTCCCCCTCGCTCTTGATTACGACCGGATTTATCAGCGCGGAAGGCTTCACCCCTTCGGGCGCGATCACGATGATGCGCTGAAGGCTTCCAACCTGGGGGGCCGCCAAGCCAATGCCGTTCGCCAACCGCATGAGGCGGATCATGTCGTCGATCAGGCTCAATTGTTTCTTCGCGAGTTTGGCAACCGGTTCCGCTTTCTGCCGCAGAATTGGCGCCGGGATCTTGATGATCGGCCGGTCCTTGTTCTGGACGTAAAGATAGCGAAACTCGTCCGGAACGACGATCTCCATGTGGGAATTATGGCAGGGTGCCTGACTTCGGGTGGAATCCGACAACGCGCTCGTGGTCCTGTAGGTCGCGGCGGCGCTCACGAATCTCCCATCCACGAGTTTCAAATATCTGAGCCACGTGGTCGGACTGGGTGTACCCAACCTCTAGCCATATTTCACCAGTTGGCAATAGGTAGTCTCGTGCCTGTATCGCGAGAGCCTTGTAGACACCATAACCTTCCTCAGTCGCGTACAAGGCCACAGCGGGCTCGAATTGCGCCACCTCGGTCGCCAAAAATTCGTTTGGATCGATATACGGCGGATTGCTAACAATCAAATTCCAAGAGTTATCTTCTAGTTGTTCGAAGAGATTCGAGTGGAGCACCTGGATTTCCGCGTCTAGCATTTGAGCGTTTTGCTTTGTTCTGTCTATCGCTGCCCTTGACACGTCCACACAGGTCATTGAAATCGCTGGTCTTTCAAGTTTCAGCGTGATGCCGATGATCCCCGAGCCGCATCCGAGATCGAGAACCTTGTCGAACCCTCGGTCGATCGCATCCAAAGCTGCTTCCACGAGAACTTCTGTTTCTTGCCGCGGAATGAGTACCCCGGGACCGACCCCAAAGCGTCGTCCGAAGAACTCACGCCATCCCACGATGTAGGCCAAAGGCTCTCGTCGAAGCCGCCTTTCTAACAGCTGATCGGCAACCCCTACCTGTTCAAAGAAGTCGGGCGCGTGGGCAAGAACCCACGACCTGTCCCGGCCGTAGACGTGACCGACTATTAGCTGTGCCTCGATACCAGGAGCGCCAATCCGGGCTAGTTGGAGTTGGGCGGCGCGGAGCCATTCGCCAATTTTCATTCCCTGATGGCGAACCGCTGAAGTTTCAGGCGCATTTCGTTCACGAGTTCGGCCTTGAGATAAATGCCTTCGTCGCGATAGTCGACCTGAAG
>JBBSFL010000108.1:0-9693 GCA_038238735.1 Fimbriimonadales bacterium
AACTCCCCGTTGAGGCGTGCTACAATCCGGCCTGCAAAACTCGGTCTCCGACGCAGCGACACAGCCAATGCAAGACTGGATAGAAAAGCTCTTCGAGGACCGCGCGATGCTCCACATGGGTCACGGGCAGACGCTTCCGGATCTCAATCTTGGCCTCGGATGGGTCTATTACGGGTTGGTCCGATCCATCCGCCCAATGCGAGCCGTCGTGATCGGATCATGGCGGGGATTCGTCCCACTCGTTGTGGGCAAGGCGATGCAAGACAACGGCCAGGGCGAGGTCATCTTCATCGATCCGTCCATGGTTGACGATTTCTGGCGGAAGCCGGAGGCCGTCCAAAGCCACTTCGCGAGGTGTAGAGTCGCCAACATCCGACACTCCCTCGCCACGACCCAGGACTTCGTCGAGACGGAGGAATATCGGAGCTTGAATAACGTAGGTCTCCTCTTCATCGACGGGTACCACACCGCTGAGCAGGCTCGCTTCGACCACCAGGCTTTCCTTCCCAAAATGAGCGGTAGTGCGGTGACCCTTTTCCACGACAGCGTCCGCGCAAGAACGAGCCGCATGTACGGACAGGGCCTTCACTACGAGCACTCGGTGTTTCAATACATGGACGAGCTTCGCGGCGATCCCCTATGGGACGTTCTCGCCCTGTCTGAATCCGATGGACTGACCATTGTCAAGAGGGCTCCTTGATCCAGGATTCGAAGATCTGGGCCGTGACTTGCTTCTTCAATCCTGCGGGATACCGCGCGAGGACGGAGAACTACCACATCTTCAGGGAGAATTTTCCTCTCCCTCTCATCACGGTCGAGCTTGCCTACGATGAGCCCTTTGCGCTGCAAGAGGGAGACGCCGATATCCTCGTCCAGCTTCGAGGCGGGGCCAAGCTTTGGCAGAAAGAGCGGCTCCTGAACATCGGTTTCAAGCACCTTCCTGGCAGTTGCACCATGGTCGTGTGGGCGGACGCGGACGTTTTGATCGACGATCCCGACTGGCCCGCAGCCATCGAAGAATCGCTCGACGAGTCGCCACTCGTCCATCCCTACACCCTGGTGCGCTATTTCACGCCGGTCGGCTTGGAGGAGTCGACCAAGATGTCCACGATAGCCGCCTGGAAGGAAGGTCGTTACCCGCCGCGCTGGCAACGCGGACTTCGATCGGAGGCTAACCATCCCCTCTCAAACGGGTACGTGTGGGCCGCACGACGCGAATTGATCGACAAGCACGGCCTCTACGATGGATGCATCGTGGGCGGAGGGGACACGGCCTGCGTTTGCGCGGCCGCCGGGTGCCCCGAAGACGTCGTCTTCTTCCATCAAATGGTGGGCAACCAGGCCACGCGCTACCGCCAATGGGCACGCGAGTTCAATAAGTCGGTGCAGGGAAATATTGGCGTGCTGCCCCACTCGATCGATCACCTTTGGCATGGGACCGCCGGCAACCGCCAATACGTAAATCGCCATGGACGACTGAAAGCGACCGGATTCGACCCCACTCGTGACCTCCAGCCCGCCGGTAACGGAGCGTGGGATTGGGCTTCTGACAACGAAAAGCTGCACGCCTTCCTGGAGGAATATTTCCGGTCGCGCTGCGAGGATGCCGTCCCCGAACCGGCCGTACAATGAGCAATCCCCCGCGCATCCTGATCGCGAGAGACCGGCCCCTCAGGAGCCATTCCTACGACGTCATCCTTTACTGGATCCAGCGCGAACACCCATTGCTGGCCACGATTTTCGACGTCTGCATGCTCCCCAGCCCCCCGGAAGACGACTCGCTGTACCAAGCCCTCGTCTTTTGGCTGCAAGATCCCACGGAGTTTCTCGAACCGGAGATCTACCGACACGCGATCGAACTTGCCGAACGAATTGCGAAGCTAGGTTTACCGATCGTGAATCGCGCGGAGCGCCAGCGAAACCTGACCAAGGTTGAAACCGCCCGACGCCTTCGAGCGGCAAACATCAACACTCCCCAGATTGCCGATTTCGCATCAAGAGATGCGCTTGTAGAGAGCGCCGAGCAGCTCGGATTTCCTGTCGTGCTCCGTGAGAATATTGGCCACGCGGGAGAGTTCCTGCTTCTGAATTCTCCCGAAGAGGCCCGACAAGCGGCGCTCGAGAACTACTTCCAACCCGTCCTCTCGCAATTCGTGAACGTGCAATCTGAGGATGGGCGGCACCGAAAGTTCCGTTGCTTCGTTATCGGAGATCGC
Organism: Fimbriimonadales bacterium; assembly: GCA_038238735.1. Classification (GTDB taxonomy): domain Bacteria; phylum Armatimonadota; class Fimbriimonadia; order Fimbriimonadales; family Fimbriimonadaceae; genus JAFDWR01. The sequence continues at coordinate 2,217 of JBBSFL010000108.1, forward strand.
GTTCTAAGTAACCACCTTCAAATTTCCCGCACCTGGCTCACTCGAGGGCTCTATCGAATCTCCGACCTCGCCACCCGCGAGGAGGAGATCGAGTACATCTCATCCCCCGACCCCCAAGAGGCCCTGATGCTGAAAGTGCGCGACGCCCTCGATGTGGAGTTCCTCGGAATCGATTACGGCGTCGATCGTGAAGGCAAGGTTGCGATCTGGGAGGCAAACCAATTTCCCCACCTCCACTTCTCCACCCGCAACCTCAGCTACCGCAACTTCGCGATCGAACGAACGATTGCCGCGATGGTCCTTCATTATCTGATTCTCGCCGGGATCGATCCTCCGGCAAGACTCGTTCGCCAGGCGTCTTACGAAGAGTAGTTGACAAAATTAGTTATCCGATCCATAAAAGAAGTGTTTCGCAAGAAACGAGACCTTGGATCCCCCCCGCAGATCAGTAGTTGTCATCCCGAGGAACCAGGGAGATCGGGTCGATTAGCGGGAACCCTCGGGCTCCCGAGGGATCGATTTCCAGATACCTGATGGAGAAGCGGTTGCCCAAGCACAATCAAAGCACGCGGGGTCAGTGAGGAGGCATGTCATTTCGGCCGAGCGGCCACGCTGACTCCACGAGGTGTTAAAAATGCTCTCGTCGGCGACGCGAAAAAGCATGCCTTGGGTTGGCACGCGATCGTAGAGTCGCCAGAGAATCCGAAGAAGGGGATTGTGCAGAAAGACCTCTGAAAAATCAGAAAATCAGAATCGCCACAATTTACACAATCTAGAGGATCCCAGCATCGCCATAATCCAATCATGAAGACCGTCCTCGCCTTCCTCCTCGCCGCGACCCTCGCCGTGACCGCAGTTGCTACGCGCAAAGACGACGACACCGCGACTCGTGCCCCGAAAACCGGCGACCAAGTCGCCGTCATCGATACCGACCTCGGCAAGATCGTTGTCATGTTCTTCCCCGACAAGGCCCCGAACCATGTCGCGAACTTCGCCAAGCTGGCGAACATGAAGTTCTATGACGGCACTCGGTTTCACCGTACGATCAAGCACTTTATGATCCAAGGCGGCGATCCGAATACTAAAAAGGACGACCGCAGCACCTGGGGTCAGGGCGGTCCCGATTGGTCGGTGAAAGCTGAGTTTAACGACGTGAAGCATGTGCGCGGCATCCTCAGCATGGCCCGCAGCAGCGATCCGGACTCAGCGGGCAGTCAATTCTTCATCATGGTCGCCGACTCGCCCCATCTCGACGGCAAGTACAGCGCCTTCGGCAAGGTGGTTACGGGCATGGACGTCGTCGACAAGATCGTCGCCCTGCCGAGCGAGCAGGGCTCCGGCACGGCCGAACAACCGGTCAGGGTTCGCTCGATCCGAATGGAGAAGTGGCCAGTAAGGAACTAAAGGTCCAACCAGTTTCTATAAAACCATAGCTGCGATCGCCGACGTTCCGGGGGCGGACCTTTGAAGCGACACCGTCCTATCGCATCGCTCTTCTGAACCAAGGCACCGGGCGAACCGGGGCTCGAACCGCCGAAGCGGTAAGAACGACACGCGCCGACCGCAAACCGGGCGACGTCGCCGTTAGCGTAACCGTCCCTGGGCGGGTCGCGTCGCCGACGAGCGCCATGCACAGGCCGTTGAAGGCGCGACGAGCCGAGGCCTTATCCGGCTCATGGCTGCTCGGATCGCCGTTGCCGACGCCCACCACCCGGGCATGACCCGCGGTGGAGAAATTTATTTGGCCCTGAGCGGTCGGAACGACGCGGCCCTTGGAGTCGATAACCTCGACCTCGACTGGGACCAGATCCTCCTGATCGGGCAGTAGCCGCAGGCGAGCGGGCTTCAAGCGAAGTGCAGAAGGCGCGCCCGTGGTCTCCACTCGGTCCTTGCCGATCACGAGTCCTCCGCGGTAGCCGCGCGCCTCGAGAGCGCCTGGCTCATACGGCACGGTCCACTCCAGATGGCTGTTGCGGGGCATCTTCTTCCGGCCCTGCGTGCGGCCGTTCAAAAACAGCTCGACCTCGTCGGCATTGCTGAAGACCCATACAGGGATCGGATGGCCGTTACTGCCGCGCCAGTTCCAGTGAGGAAACACGTGGACCACCGGCTTCGAGCCCCACCAAGCTTGGTAGTAGTAGTAGCTGTCCTTCGGGAAGCCGCACATGTCCATGATCCCGAAGTGCGAGTTGATGCATGGCCAGCCGTAGGGGCTGGGCTCGCCCTTGTAGTCGAAGCCGGTCCAAACGAAGCCTCCCGCCATCCAGGGGCGTTCGGCAATTGGCTTCCATGCGGCCTCGGCTGTCGCCGCGTAGCTGCCCGGGGTCTGAGTGTCGTAAGCGGCGACGTAGCCGCGCGTCTTGTCGTTGCTGTAAATGCCGCGCGTGGCTACGGCGCTGGCAGTCTCGCTGCCGAACATCGGGATTTCAGGCATCTCCGCGCGGACCCGGTCGTAGAAAGCGACCCCGTAGTTCATGCCAAGCAGGTCCTCGACCCGGCTCAATCCGCGCCCCCAGCCGCCGTTCATCGCCGCTGTGACCGGGCGGTTCGGGTCAAGCTCGCGGGTGACGTTCCGCATGGCGGTGAAGAGTGCGGCGCCCTCCGGCGTGCCCTGGATCGGCTCCTCATTCTCCATCGACCACATGATGACGCTCGGATGGTTTCGATCCCGCAGGATCAGCCTCCGAAGCTCACTTAGGTCGTCCGCTTTCGCCGTGCGGGGCGTTTTGGCCGTCTCCACATCGCCAAGATGCCGGGTCTCGTCCATGACGACCATTCCCAGGCGATCGCAGGCGTCTAGCAGCTCGGCTGCGGGCGGGTTGTGGGAGCAGCGATAGGCGTTCGAGCCCATCTCCTTGAGCTTGCGGATGCGCCATTCCAGCAGACCGTCCGGCATTCCGATGCCGACTCCCGCGAAGTCCTGGTGGTTGCAAGTGCCCTTCAACTCGACATGCTTGCCGTTCAGGAAGAAGCCGCGATCCTTGTCGAAGCGGATCGTGCGGATGCCGAAGCTCGTCTCAACCTGGTCTACCACTTTTCGACCCAGCCTTATCGTGGTGATGAGGCGGTACATCTTGGGGTTCTCGATCGACCAGACGACGGCCTTCCGCAGCGATGCGGTCTGCGAGATATCGGCGGTCGCGCCGCCCCCGAGGGTCCGGCTAGACGTCACCGAAGCCGCCGTTCGGCCATTCGGGCCGACGATCCTGCTCGTGACCTGGACGATTTGGGGCATAGAGCCTTTGTTGTCGACGCCAGTGGCGATCGTCAGGTCTGCGTCGGGGTTCGCCTGGCCCTCAGGCCCGAGAACCGCGGATTGCACGAAAGTGCCCCAAGGCCGAACGTGCACGGGGTCGGCAATGTTTAGCCAGACGTGGCGATAGATTCCACCGCCTTCATACCACCAGCCCTCGAACCGACGGGGGTCGACGTGGACGGCCAGCAGATTCCGCCCACCGAAGACGGCGAACTTAGCGATGTCGTACCGAACTGGCGCATAGCCGCTCGGCCAATTGCCGAGTTTGTGGCCATTCAAATAGACCGTGCTGTCACGGAAGACGCCGTCGAAGTCGATCCAAATACTCTTGCCCCGGTCTTGCGCGCGTAAGGTGAGGGTCTTCCGGTACCAGGCAGGCATGACGGGCAAGGAGCCGTGGCCCGTGGCTGCAGCCTCGTCGAACGGGCCGTCTACGACGTAATCGTGCGGCAGATGGACGCGCTGCCAACCGTGGTCGTCGAAAGTTAGGCCGGATTCGGCGGGGACCGCTTCCGGCTGGATTCGCCGGACGGAAGCCTGGCCGTATATGCCGCCCTGCCCATTCGTGTTCTGGACAAGGACGACCAACTCGTTGGGCCCGTCCATTTTCCACACCGAGTCAAGAGAGACATCGAACGGCTCGTCCCAGCCCTCGTGGGTTACGAGCTTAACACCGTTCAAATAGACGCTCGCGTTGTCGTCGATGCCTTCAAAGTGAAGCGCCAGGGGGCCGTCTCCCCTCGCCGAGATCACCGGGACGGTCGTGCGGTACCAGGCGAAGCCGGGGCGGCCGTGGAATACGTCGTTGCCGAGCTTCGTCGGTTGCCAATCGCCTTGGTCGAGGTCGGTGGGCAGCTTTGCTAGGTCGAGGGTTGTAACGCTCGCCGAGCGAGTCGTCCAAACGAACTCCGAACCTCTCGCGGGTTTTGCGTCGCGGCGGAAACGCCAGTCGGCGTCGATCCGAATGCGAACCCGTGGCGACCTCTGCACGGCGTTTCGGCGTGCCGGCTGGGCCACGGCCGTTAGGCTAACGGAAAGGGCGATTAGGCCCAAAAAAAGTCTGACGGAGCTCCCCTTCATCGGCCTTATCTTGGCCCATTTTGGGTTGCGTCGTGCTCTCATCGCGCATGAACGCACCTAGAGCCGACCCTATGAGTTGGTTGAGTTTCCGATGCCTGCCTTCTTTGAAGAGCCTACATTGATGCCGATCCTGACGCTATGCGAGTCATGGTCTGGATCGGCGGCGGAAGGCAGCCCAGACGGCCTAATCCTGCTCCAAGCGCTTCGCGAAGGTCCGCTCGCAACTGCCTCACATCCTCGCGCAATTCCTCGTCGGGACGCCCGTTCAGGATCCGCGCCATCTTGCGCTGGTGCTCCAAGAGGAGCGTCATGACGGGGAGCACGACGAAGATGCCTGCCAACACGGTGCCAAGCACGATCAGTTTGATCACGTCGACAACGTGCGTGTCCATGCCTTTAGTTGTATGCCGCCAAGGAGGCCCATGGATGGCAAAGGTCCCGATTGGCCTAGCCGCCGCCATCTCCGCCCGCTGGCGGCTCGGTGGGTTTAACAGTGACGGGCGGGTTCTTCACCCACTTGTCCAGCCACGCTACCCAGCGGGCCCATTGGTCGAGAATGGTTTCCTGGGCAATCTGGCCGTGGTCTTCGTATGGATACATTGTCAGTTCCGCAGGTTTGCCCAGCGCGGTCAGAGCCGCGAACATGCGCTCGGAATTAATCGGGTCCGTCCCTACGTTTTGATCCTCCATGCCGTGGTACATCAGCAGTGCGCCGGTGATCTGGTCGACGTACAGGATCGGCGACATCGCGATGTAGGTGTCTCGCCCCTCCCAGATTTCGCGTTGCTCGTTTTGAAAGCCAAACGGAGTGAGCGAACGATTGTAGTTTCCGTCGCCCGCGATACCAGCCTTGAAGAACGGGGTCGCGATCATCGCGTTCGCCGTCGAGAACGCCCCGTAGGAGTGGCCGCTGATCGCGAGCTTCTGCCGGTCGATCCATCCGCGCTTATCGAGTTCGTCGATGACTGCGCTCAGATTATTTCGAAGCTGGGAAACGTAGGTGTCGTTCATCCGGCCCGCTGGGCCAACGATGGGGCAGTCCGGCTCCACGACGAGATAGCCTGCACGGGCAAATATCTGCCGATTGCTGGAGGCGACCTGGATGAAGGCGTTTTTGTTAAAACCGCGCTTGCTGCGGTCATAGGCGTCCTGGCTCTCGAATTCGGCTGGATAGAACCAGAAGAGGGCTGGCATCTTGCCGTAGGAGGCTGAGGGAAATGTGACGGTTACTTGGAAGTGGACCCCATCGGGCCGAGTCACCGTGAAGCGCTCCCGACGGGCCTGGGAGAGGTCGGGTAGGTAGTCCTGGTTTTGAGTGAGCTGCTGCTCCGCTTTGCTAGCCAGGTCGAGCGAGAAGGTCTGCGGCACCGTTTTCGCGGTCTGGCGGGCGATAAGGAGAGTCTTACCGTCCGCATCGAGAAGGGTCGGGACTTCGTAGGTGTCCGCCTTGCTCTCGAAGATTCGCTCCCGCTTGCCGGTGCCGAGGTCGATCTTGTCGATCCACGGCTTCGGCGCATCGACCTCGGCGTCTCTTGGCGTGATAGTCCCCTCCAGGTAAGCGGTGTCGCCCGCGGCGTTGACCAGCACGACGGAGAGGCCGTGCGTGCCGACTCGCGAGACTAGCTGCCCCGCGTTACCGCCACCACCGATTCCCCGACGTCCTCCTGTTCCGCGGCCACCGCCGGCGCCGCTTCCCGGCGCGGCGCTACCGGTTTCTGCAAGAGTAACCGGCTTGCCGTCCGGGAGGCGGATCGCGCTCAACCTTGTTCGTCCATCTACCGTTTGGGTCAGGAAGATCGTCTTTGCATCGTCGCAGTAGCGGACGTTACTTATCGGGTCTTCTGACTCGTAGACGGCCTTCTCGTCGTCTTTGCCGTACGGCGCGACCCAGAGCATGACTCTGTCCTTACGCTTGGCGGCGGCACCTGTGCCGACCGCAGGGCCGAGCTGGAGAAAGCTCATCCCCGCCCCGTCGGGCCGCCATTCGATGCTGCGCTTCTTTAGGTTCGGTGCTCCTGGCGCTCCCGTCGCGGCCCGACCTCTCCCGATGGCGGGTGTCGCTGCCGGGTTCGGATCGACCTTGCCGTCGTTGAGAGCCGTTTTGTCGAGTTCTGTCAGCTCCTTACCGGTGGCATCCCAAACCACCTCCCGATGGCCGAACGATGATGTTGGGAAGAAATAGGAGAACGGCTTTTCGAGCGTCGTCACCCGGAAATGGGTGCCGTCCGGCGAGGGTGATACCGCGCTGATCATCGCGGGCTTGCCAATGTTCGTGACTCGCCGCCCTTGAATGAGCGCGAGCTGGCCGGTTGCATAGTATTCGAGCTGCGACTGCTCGAAAGGGGTTGCCATTAGCGACGGGTAGGTGACGATGTGGTGCACCTGCTGGTCCGAGACTTGGATCCTCGGCGTCACCGCAACCAGCGGCGCGACCGGAGCCTTCGCGCCCTCTGGCGAGAGGACGGCTACGATGTCGTTGCCTGCCCAGTCGTATTGCGTGTCGAGGGTGGCGCGTACTGGACGACTCGTTGCTAGGCGAACCTTGCCGGTCGCGGGATCGGCGACGCAGAGGTGGCTGGAATCGGCCGTGTGGAGGAAAAATGCGATCTGGCTTCCGTCTGGCGACCACGAAGGCTGACTCACCTTTGCGCCGACGGGAATCGCGATACGTATCTCCTTCTTGTCCTTGATCGTAAGCACCCGCAACCCTTTCGCCCCGCGCGTGCTAAGGTTGCGGTCCCGCTCGGCAACCGTATCGACCTGAAATCCCCCAAGGTTCACGTGCGGCCGGGCCATATCGGCGAGCGACGGCATGCCGATTCGCTCGACGATCAGAAAACGTGTCCCGTCTGGGCTGATTGGACCAGGCGAAACGTTTTCGCTCCAAGGCGCCAGCACAGCTTCCATGACCGCCTTGGGCGGCTGAATGTAGGACTCGGTCGTCAACGGATCTGAGGCGGCGTTGCGGAAAACCAGGGCCGCCAAAACGGTTAAGGACATGAAACTATCATAACGCCTTTGGACCCCTGATTCGCTTGCGAATCGTGGGCCTACGGGGGGCGAATTGAGCGGATTGAGATCGATGCTCCGCAAACGGGCGTCCGCAAAGATTCGGCCGCAACCAGCACCCAGCACCCAGCA
>JBBSFL010000109.1:0-9499 GCA_038238735.1 Fimbriimonadales bacterium
CCTTCGTAGGTCCAAAGCTTGGTCACGTTAAACGCGACCCTCTTCTCCACGCCCTCCCGGAGCATTTCGATGCGATCGCCGAGCTTCACGGTCCCGCGCAAAACCTTCCCACCGAACATCCTGCCCAGATAGTCGCTGTAGTCCAGATTATTGACCTGCAGCAAGAATGGCCCCTCGGAATCCACCTTGGGCGGTGGCACCGCGTTCACGATCATCTCGAACAACTCGCGCATGTCCGTCTCAGCCCCATCGGCGCTCACTCGCGCATAGCCGCCGGCGCCGCTGCCGTACAGGTGGGGGAAGAATAGATCGTCCTCGCTCGCGCCGAGGTCGATGAACAGGTCGATTGTCTTGTCGTAAGCGTACAGCGGCCGCGCATTCTCCCGGTCGATCTTGTTGATGAACACGATCGGCTTGAGTCCATTCTCGAACGCCTTCTTCAGGACGAACCGCGTTTGCGGCATCGGACCCTCATTAGCATCGACTACTAGTAAAACCCCATCCACCATAGATAGAACTCGCTCAACCTCGCCGCCGAAGTCTGCGTGGCCCGGAGTATCGACTATGTTGATCTTGTAGCCTTTGTAGCGAACCGAAGCGACCTTCGAAAGAATGGTGATCCCCTTCTCACGCTCGAGGTCGTTGCTGTCCATCACCCGCACATTCACATGCTGGTTTTCACGAAAAAGCCCCGACTGCTTGAAGATCGCATCCACAAGGGTCGTCTTTCCGTGGTCGACGTGAGCAATAATTCCCACGTTTCGAATCGGGGAGGACATAGACGCTAGTTTACCTTCTTGGGGTTCTTCAGACTCAGACGAAGGGGTCCAGCGAGCGTATACTCAGGCGCTGGCAAGTTTCGTTAATTGCTGAAGCGATTCGGTTTGAAACTCAGCTGACAACGCGGCGATCGCCAACATCTCCATGCGCCGGAATGGATATGGGGGACCCACCGGAAGTTTCTCCGCAAGCCCCACCTGCTGGGCCGCCTCCGCCTTCATCCGACCCTGAGACAGATAGCTATAAGCGAGCAGATACCGCAGCAGAGGAAGATCGACGATCCGCAGCGCCTCATCGATCCATCGACTCGAATCTTGGAATAGCCCAGCCTCCAACAGTAGGCAAGCCACTTCCAGGAAGGCCTCCGGCTGATCCCCAAACGGCTTCAGCAGAGCCGCCGGCTCCCGTCCCGCCGCCACCGGCTGGGAGAGAAATCCTTCCGCCCGTAACGCAGGTTCGAGCGGAGCGAGGTAATGCGCGTTTAGAAGCTCGGCACGATCCGCCTCGATCTCACCGCAGTGACGCAGTGCGACCGCCCGAAGCCACCACGCCAGCGGGTCTTCCGCATTAAAGAGGAGCGCAGTCTCCAAAAGCTCCGCCGCCCTCGCGAACTCTGATTGAGCCAGTGCGCGCATGGCTCTCGCGACGAGGGATGCGCTGCGCAATCCGACGTTGTCGGTCGCCCGCAAGAGCGCCTCGTCCGACATCTCCAAAAGGTCGCCTACTTCGGTCGAGCGCGATATGAGCAGCGATCCGCAGTCCGGAGGCAGCTTCACCTCCCAAAACTCGATTGGGTCCGAAGTATGGCCCAATGCACCCTGCACTAAGACATTCCGCCCTGGGTCCTGCAATGCAAATTCCGTCGCGCGAGACGACAATTCGGCCAGCGACAGCTCGGTTACCGCTCCAGGCTGAAGATCGACCTGCGCCTCCAGAGTCTCGCCGTCTTCGGTCAGCAAGAGAACCTTGTATTGCAGGCGCGTCTCTGTCGAGCGCATTCGCAGCACCGAACTGTCCGCCGCCCCTGAAACCGCCCTGCTCGCCGCCAAAGAACCTGACAAGATTGGCGTCAAGCCGGCCGACCAATTATCGACCTGCCGCGGGCCGAGCCGAAAACTGCGGCTAGACGGAAAACGCGAAATCATCGTTCCGCCGTTAAAACGCGAGGCTGCGTCCGAGCCAGTCGTAGTCGACCGGCCGGCCGAATCGAAGGGCTTCTCACCTGGCCACACGCCCAACGAGCCCACCAGGAACCCACCGTCCACGACTCGAAGCTCGCCGACGCCAGGGTCCACCAACAAACCACCGTTGTACGACCTCGCGCGGAAGGAACGATTCAGAGTCCGCACCGCGACCATCAGCTCGGCGCGATCCGGAGGCAGAGTCCAGTGCGCATGGAAGCTAAGGTGACGCTCCATCCCGAAAAACCAGACCCCAAGTGCCTCATCGTCCGATGGTGGATCGAGCTGGAAAGAGGTTTCGGCGAGCGCGCCGAGCCGCTCATACGGGCCCAGCAGCACCTGAACGCCAGCCGTCAGCACCGCCCCGCGCGGCCCGCCGGAAACCGGCATAAGCCGGTCCTCCGCCGGCAGCAACTCGACCCCAAGCCCCTTATCGAACAGCCGCAAAAGGCGTCCACCCAGAGCGGGCACAAACGTAGCCCGCAGATACGGATTTTCAAGAACGACAGTGGGAAACGTCCGGGCTACCGCGTTAGACGGCACCGGATGTAGGACCGGATAGGGATAGGACCGCCGCTGCTCCTCGCCTCCCTCGGGCCGAAGGTTCTCCGCCTCGATCAGCCCGATCTCAAGCTCGATCGAGTCTTCGTAAACCTCGGTTGCCATGACCCTTAAGGTTTCGAGGAGGCCGAAGGCGAGGGAGTGGGAGCCGCGCTCTGGTCAGGCTTAACCTTGATCAGCTTCGAGTTGTCTTTGTAAGCCGCCTCGGTAAACCGGTTTGACGCGTTCCAGATCAGATACTCCAAGTATCCATACTCGTAGGCGGCCTTGATCTCCGCTTGGATCTCCTTCACACCGTAATGGTCGAAGTCCTGCAGCCACGGCCGGATCGACTTGGTCGGCAGCCGCTTCTTGTAGTCGCCGAGCGACTTTTTCAGGATCTGATAAGGCGCGGCGTTCGGGTTCGGAATCCCGTACTCCCCCTTCGCAAAGTGAGAGGGGTAAACCATCGGGCACATTACGTCGAAGGGCTCGGAGATCTTCTCTAGCTCCTGCCCGATCCCCTGATCGCCCTTCGTCGAAGAGATGATCCCAAAATTATCGGCGCTGAACTCCGCGCCGCGAGCCTTCACCTTCTCCCGAATGTAGTGGCAGAAGTCGGCGATCACGTCCTCGTGAAGCGCCTTCTTGTTCGGATAGTCGGCCTGAGCCGGAAATCGCTGCGTGTTCGATTTGCCTTCGCTGGGAAATCGAACGTAGTCGAGCTGGATCGCCGGAAAACCCTGGTCGAGGGCGTACTCGACGGTCTGCGCGATGTATTCCCAATTCTTCTTGTTGTAGGGGTCGAGCCACGTGTGCCGCGAGCGATCAGCCCACGGCTTGCCGTTTGCAAGCTGAACCGCCATCTCGGGATGCTTGCGCGGAACCCAATGGTCGCGGAAGCAGGCGATCCTCGCGATCGGCCAAACCTTGTGCTTGATCAAATCACCGAACACAAGGGCCGGGTTTGTCACGGCATTCATGTTCGCCTTGCACTCGATGGCCAACGGAATGGAATTTTTCCAATACATGTCGCCGTCGTCTCGAACGTCGATCACCATCGCGTTCAGCTCGGTCCGGTCGAGCATAGCCAGTAGCCTGGCGCGGTTCGTCTTGCTGCCCGCCGACCAGGCGGTCGTATAGATGCCGCGAACGTACTCGGGCTTCTCAAAAACCAGCTTCGTCTTCTCGGGAGTAGGACTTGCCGTCGGCGAAGGCTTCGCAGTCGGGGTAGAGCTTGCCGGCGTTTGTTCGACGGAGACGGTACTCTTACTGCAGCCCACGGTGAAGCTGAGAAGCAGTCCCGAAGCGGCGACACCGATCCATCCATGGCGATGCGCAATAAGTTTCATTTTTGGTCCGTTACCGCCCTTCTTTTGGCCGGATGCGGTCACGAACCGTCCACGAGCGGGAACACGGAGAATACCACTCCCGCCCCTTTGAAAACGCCGGTCGCAACTGCCACGCCGACGCCGAAAGGTCGCGTCTCAGACCGCCCAGGTAACACCGACGGTTTGGTGTTCATCGTCGAGTACCACCACATTCGAGAAGGCAAGGGCACCATGTATCGCACAACGGATCAGTTCCGTAAGGATCTGGAACGCTACTACAAGCTCGGCTTCCGTCCGTGCACTGTCTCGCAGTATCTCGACGACAAAATGGACCTCCCGCCCGGTGCCTCGCCGATGGTCTTCACCTTCGACGACGCCAACCCGTCCCAATTCCAGCTTCTCCCCGACGGAAGCGTCGACCCGGGCTGCGCCTTAGGGATTTGGCAAACCTTCGCAAAGGACCACCCCGACTTCCCCATCCGAGCCACGTTCTACGTGCTGCCCGACGTGATGTGGAGGCAGAAAGAGTTCGTCGACAAGAAAGTTCAGTTACTTCGCTCATGGGGATGCGAGCTGGGCAACCACACGATCAAGCACCTGATCCTGCACAAGCTCACCGACGACGCGGTCAAAAGCGAGATCGGAGAGGCCAGCGACCGTCTCGCCGCCTATGGCGAGCCGATGCCCCCGAGCCTCGCCCTCCCCTTCGGATCTTCCCCGAAGAACGTGGCGCTTACTCACGGTTTCAACTGGAAGGGCAAAGACTACAAATTGAAGGCTTGCCTGTTAGTCGGTGCCGAACCTGCCCCCGCTCCGACAAGCAAGAAGTTCAATCCGTACCGACTTCCGAGAGTTCAAGCCTGCGAAGGACCCTACGGGATCGACGACTGGCTGAGCAGGCTGGAAAAGGGCCAGCTCAAACTCTACGTTCAACCGTAAGCGAATGGTTTGACAAGTCGCGGGACGAATGCATTTGGCTTTGCGTTTGAGGCGTTCTTCGGGTAAGAACCAGGGACTTCCCATGGTTCAATCCTATCGACTCCTTCTTCTCGCCGGTGCCGCGGTGTTGGCATCAGCCGCGTCCGCGGAGCTCATCAAGCGTGAGCAGCAGCCAAGCATCTCGCCGGACGGCTCTCAGATCGCTTTCACCTGGCAGGGCGACATTTGGCGCGCTTCGGCGAATGGCGGGCGGGCGACTCGTCTGACCGTGCATCCGGCCTCCGACGCGAATCCCCATTGGACGCCCGACGGGTCCCGGATCGTATTCTCCTCGACTCGCTACGGCAGCGCCGATCTGTTCGTGATGGATGCGGATGGCGGGAATCTGAAGCGGCTCACCTTCGATAGCGGAGCCGAGATTCCGACGAGTATCTCGCCCGACGGCAAGTTCATCTACGGCACGACGGGCGACTTTAGCCGACAGGATTGCTTTCGGGTGAGCATCGACGGCGGCGACCCGACGCGGCTGACCGACCACCCGCTGGAGTACGAGTATTTGCCCGTCGTCTCGCCGGATGGAAAGACGGTCGCATACTGCCGGGGAAGTTATGCCACACGGGCTTGGCAGAAGCCAGGCATCAAGAGCAGCGCCCTGCCGGATATTTGGCTCGCCGACAACACGGTGCCCATGAGCAATCACCGGGATATCACTCCCGACGAGGCGACCGAGATGTTTCCCCAGTGGGGCCCAGATGGGACGATCTATTTCATTTCCAACCGGTCGGGCTGGCCAAACATCTGGCGCATGGGGCGCGACGGCGGCAATGCGAAGCAGCTCACCCACCACAGCGACGGAACAGCCCGGTACCTGAGCGTGAGCACAGATGGGAAGACGGGCGTTTACGAATTCGAATCAGAGCTCTTCCGGATCGATACCGCGACGGGCGAGACGAAGAAGCTCGCAATCGACGTATCGGCGGACGAGCGCTTCAATCCGATCCAAGAGTCCGACGTTACGGACAAGCTGTCCGACTATGCGGTCGCACCCGATGGCAAGCGGGCGGCGATCGTGGTGCGCGGCGATATCTTCGTGCTACCCGAGAAAGGCGGCACAACTCGGCGGCTCACCGACAGCCCGTATCCGGATCTCTACCCGGTCTTCCTAGATCCGAAGACCATCCTGTACTCCAGAGCCAACGCCGATGCTACGAGACAACTCGCGACGGTGACGGTGGACGGGGTGAAGAAGGACTTCGTCTCGACGCCGGAGGATGCGACGCACCCTGTCCTGTCGCCGGACGGCAAATGGGTTGCGTTCCAGATTGGAACGGACAAGATCGCGGTGATCTCAGCATCGGGCGGAGTTCCGCGCGTTCTCGCGCATGGCAACTTCACCAGCTCGTTGCAGGGCGATGCCCCCTACTCGTGGTCGCCCGACAACAAGTGGCTGGCGATCGCCGCACCGACGGACCGCGCTACGAATATCGTGATGCGAGAAGTAGCGACGGATCGACAGATCGTCGTCGCTCGGCTGCCGCACGGCGCGAACGTACCACGCTTCCTCCCGAACGGACGCAGCCTCTATTTCCTGGCCGACGACGACCGAGACTCATTCCTGTACGTAGTGGACCTCGTGCCCGCCGAGGTGCGGTTCAGCGAGGACGATCTCGACAAGCTGGACGACGCGCCGGCGAAGCGCGGTGGCGAGGTGAAGGTGGAGGTGTACGAGCCCAACATCGAGAACCGTCTGCGCAAATTGACCAGCGATCCTACCATCGATGCGCAAGCGTCTACCGACGGGCGTTCGATCTTTGCGAACGTCAAAGGAGCCGTGGTTTCCATTCCGGTTGCCGGCGGCGTCGCCCGTCCAGCGGATGGATTCCCTGCGGGCGCGGCGGGTTTCTCGCTCGCGAACGGGAACCTATACTTCGTGGCCGACGGCAAGTTGAATGCGATGGGTTCGGGAGCACAACCCGGCGTTCGCCCGATCCCTTATTCGGCTCATCTTAGCGTAAATCTCCGTGCGGAGGAGAAGGCGCTGTTCGCGGAAATTTGGTGGGCGATGGATCGGTTCTACTACGACTCGACCTTCCACGGGCATAACTGGGGCGCGATCAAGGCGAAGTTCGCGGCCATCGTGCCTTACACGTTTGACCGGACGGATTTCTATAGCCTGATGGGGGACATGATGGAGGAGCTCGACTCCTCGCACCTAGGCTCCACGGCCCCTCCGGAACCAACGTATCCTGGCGTTTCCGCCGAGCCGACCGGCTTCTTGGGTGTCGACTTCGATCCGGCGCAGGTGGCGGCAGGTCGCTACGTAGTGAGCCACATCTTCGCGGGCTCGCCGGCCGACAATCCTCAGACTCAGCTCAAGATAGGCGACCAAGTCGTAGCCATCGATGGAGTCGAGCCGACGCAATCTCAACCCCTAAGCGCTTTGCTTGCAAACAAGTCAGGCAAGCGAGTACGGCTTGCCCTGATGCGAAATGGAGCGCGCATGGAAGTCGCAATTCGTCCCGGTCCTCCGGCGCAACGCGCCGCCGCTCTGTATCAAGATTGGGTTCAAGGCGAGCGGGCGATGGTCGACAAGCTTAGCAATGGCCAGCTTGCCTACCTGCACATCCAGGCCATGGATCAGGCCTCTCTCGAGCTATTCAAGCGCGAGATTCGGACGCGAACGCAGGGAAAGAAGGGCGTCGTGATCGACGCCCGTTACAACGGAGGCGGAAGCACGTCGCAGGACATCCTCAACATTCTCATCAAGCAACCGTGGCTGGTCCGAACGGCGCGAGGTCCCGAGGGCTTCAAGCTCAGCGAGAACATTTACCGCGGCGACTCCCTCGAGGCGCCGACGATCACCCTTGTAAACAGCTATTCGTTCTCCAACGCCGAGATTTGGGCCGAGGGATTCCGGCGGCTGAAGCGGGGCTTGGTGGTCGGCGAACGAACGCCCGGCTACGTCATCGGCACCGGAGCGTACGGCCTATGGGATGGCGGCATGATTCGGATGCCGGCGACAGGTGCCTACACGGTTGAGGGCCAGGATCTGGAGAACAACGGAAGGAAGCCGGACATTTCCGTTCCGTTCGATCCAAACGCATGGATGCAGGGCCGCGACCCGCAGTTGGAGCGAGCGGTTCAAGAGATCCTGAAGCAGATCAAGTAGCTTCGAGCGGACAGAAAAATAGGGAGTCGAAACTCGACTCCCTGAATTATTTCACGGAATGGTTGTCATCTCTTACAACCACTTCTTTGGACGACTCTTCGGCTCGAATCGTTCAAGTTGCCTTCGCGATGAGGCTCTCAATCTTGTAAGTGAGTTCGGAGTTGGTGGCGAGCGTTTGGCAGCCGGCCTGCTTCCCTAGCTCGTGAAGCTCCTTCTCCTTGTGGCCGGCATGGCCGATCACGTGAATCCCCCGGGAAGTTAATTGCGGAACCAAGGCAACGAATCTTGGCGTGGCAAGGTTGACGATTGCGATGGTGCTCGCATCCAAGTCGTCCGGGATGGAACCGACCACTATTGCCCGGTGGCCCAAGGCCGCCAGCGATTTGACGAGGCGGCTCGACCAAATCAGGTTGTCCTCAAAAAGCAGGATCAAAGGAAAAGTCCGCCGTCGACCGTAATGACCTGGCCTGTAATGTACGCGGTCTCTTTGCTAGCCAGGAACAGTACCGCCGGGGCGATGTCGGCGGCCGTGCCAAGACGCCCTGCCGGAGCGTCCTTTTCAACCCGCTCCCGGAATTCGGCAGGCAGGTCATGGGTCATGTCGGTCTCGATGAACCCTGGAGCGATCGCGTTGCAGGTGATGCCGCGGGAACCGAGCTCCTTCGCGACGGAGAGGGTCAGCCCCACAACGCCCGCCTTGGAGGCCGCGTAATTGGCTTGTCCCGACCCGCCGTGGAGACCGATGACGCTGGACAGGTTGACAATGCGGCCATACCGCGCTTTCATCATCGACCGTGCAGCGGCGCGGATCGTGTGAAAGGTCCCCTTAAGGTTGACGTTCAGAACGCGGTCCCAGTCTTCGTCCTTCATGCGCATCAGCAGGGTGTCTTTCGTTATTCCCGCATTGTTCACTAGCACAGACGGCGTGCCAAGGTCAGCGAGGATAGCTTCGAAAGTGGAATCGACGGAGGTCTCGTCGCTCACGTCGCAAGCGTAGCCTCTCGATCCCGCTCCTAAATCGTGGGCGGCTGCTTCGGCGCCCGGGAGCGTTGTGGCGATGCACGCGACAGTCGCGCCCTCCCGGGCGAAGGCCGAGGCGATCTCGCGGCCGATGCCCCGGCTGGCTCCCGTGACGATCACGACCTGCCCTTCAAATCTCATGTGGGGAAGGCTACCTTGCATCCCCTAAGCGTTCACATGCCAGATTACGGAGGGATCGGCCAAGGCCACCGCACTTCGAACCGTAGGATTCAGCGGCGGCAGAATCGACGGTGTACTGCCTACGGTGCGCGAATCGATCCCTGTAGCACGATGACTCGAATGCAGGGCCCCACCCATGCCTATTCAGAACTGGAGTCACTCAACAGACCTGCGGGAGTCGTCCTACATGCCCGAGGAAAGTCGGCCCCGTTTCGGGATCGGATCGCCGTGGGCGGCTAGCCACTCAAGAAGCTCGTTGATGCTTGCGGTCGCCAGACAGATCGACGTATCGGCAGCCCCGTAATACAGGTTCAACGTGTCGCCATCGGCTCCGACCGTAAAGCCGCACGGAAACACCA
>JBBSFL010000110.1:0-9471 GCA_038238735.1 Fimbriimonadales bacterium
GGCCATTTCGTCAAGGTCGTCACTCCGACCGAGGGCTGGCTGCCGTCCGTTCTCGAGACCCAAGCGATCCCGAACCAGGTCTCCTTTATGAAGGGCGCCGGATGGTCTCGGACGATGGCGTACCTCTTGCGGGAAGTTCGTCGGCACAAGATCGACGTCATCCACACCCACCTCACCCGGGCGGCGTACATCGGTTACACGGCCGGACTCCTTGGGCGAGTGCCCGTCGTGACCAGCGTCCACATCGCCAACAACGATCAGATTTATCGCCGCCTCGCCCGCCGCAACAACCGGCTGATCGCGGTCAGCAACTACGTGCGGGGCATGCTGCACGGACGAGGCATCGCGGACAAGTTCATCGACACCGTCTATAACGGGACCGATTTCGTCGACATCGAATGCTCGTCCGAGCCAGGCGAGGTCCATGACGAACTCGGCGTGCCACGCAACCGGAAGGTGATCGGCCTGGTCGGCAGGGTTTGCAAGGAGAAGGGCCACTTGGAGATGGTCCGGGCGCTAGGCTCGCTCCGGCACGAGCATCCCGACGCGCACGTCGTCTTCGTTGGCCGAATCGAAGCTCCTTTCGACGCGGAGCTGAAGGAGGCCGTGCAGCAGGCCGGGGTCGGCGACCGGCTCACCCTTACGGGCATTCGGCACGATGTGCCGCGGCTGCTGGATTCTTTCACGATGTCCGCCATGCCGTCCCACATCGAGACGTTCGGGGTGGCGGCGATCGAGGCAATGGCCCGGGGCAAGGCCGTGGTGGCCTCCAACGTCGGCGGCCTTCCCGAAGTCGTCCGGCACCGGCAAACGGGCATTCTCGTCGACCTCCGCCCCGAAGGCATCGCGGAAGCCGTGAGCTATCTGCTTCAGAACGAGGACGAGCGGGAACAGATGGGGGCCATGGGCCGTCGCGTGGTCCAGCAGAAGTTCACGCTGCAAGAGATGGTGCGCAAGCTCGAAGGCGTCTACGAACGGGCTGCTCGGCACTGACTTCACTGAAACGCGGCGTACACGAAGCCGATCCGGACCGCATCTGAGTCATCACGCGAATCCGATGACATCGCCCACCCACGAAAAGAGAGAGTAGAAGGCAGGGTGGATTAATCGTATTGCCTCGAAGAGTAATGCTTTATGGCCAAACATCTCAGTGTGTGGAGGCTCGGGCTTGGCCAAGTGCAGGGCAGGTTGAACCGACCATGCTTTAGGGAAGTCCCAACGATCAGATGCTCAGTCCCTCACGGCAATCTCTTGGACCTAAAAATAGCGTCGCCACCATCGTTCAGCGGAATATCAAGGCGCTTACCGAGTCGAAACGCGCGACCGCCGCGGGCCAGTCGCGAAGCCACCGGGCAACCGACTGGGTGGCCCGCTTCGCCGGTTCGATGCCTTTCCTCATCCTCCACATCGTCCTTCTGGGTTGCTGGATCGTCTGGAACCTCTTTCCCGGAAATCCCGGGTGGGATCCTTATCCATTCGTCTTCCTCGCCACGGTGGTGTCGGTGGAGGCAATCTTTCTCTCGACCATCGTCCTGATCACGCAAAACAAGATGACACAGGAGGCAGATCGCCGGGCGGAGCTCGACCTTCAAGTCTCACTCTTGGGCGAGCATGAGACGACAAGACTCGTCCAAATGGTCGAAGCGATCGTCGAGCACTTGGGGATCGAGCATCGTTGGAACGATCTCGATGAGCTCAAGGAAGACCTCGCGCCGGAGAAAGTCTTGGAGGCTATCCAGGATCAGAACGCCAAGGCGGACGGGGAGTAGCAGAAAAAGCGCCGGCGGACCGAATGGTCGACCGACGCTGGCTCTCCCGATGGGCTGCTGCTCAGCCCCGGCGGCAGTAGTGGTACGTGTCCACTTGAAAGCCGTCGGCGCCGAGGTAGATCGTCTTTTTCATTGAGCCTTCCTCGACTTTTTCGCCGTCTACTTCAGTCCAGATCAATGTAAAGGAACCGCCGTCGCAACTGTACTTGCCCGCCGACCCGTAGCCTGGACCGGTGAAGACGAAGGTGCCGTCCTTCTTAAACTGGAACTTGACCGACCCGTCGTCGAGGCCGTCGCGGTGCAGCGTCCAAGTCCCCTCGACCGAATAATTTCCGCCGCGAACGTAGCGGAGACCGTCGATCACGATCGCGTTGTTCGACTCGATGTCCGCTTTCAGCGACTTCTGCTTCTGGATCGGGAATTCTTTCTCGGCGCTTAGGGTGATGTATCCGTCATGAACCTCGAACTGGCCCCGGCATCCGAAAACGCCGCTCGCGCTCGACGAGGTGCTGCTGAAGGTGAGGTCGTCCTTGAGCACGATTTCCGCACTCGGCTCGGGCATTCCCAGCTTCTGGGCGGCTGACTTAAGCTCGGGCGATAGATTGAGCCGCCAGGTGCCCGCATAGGCTTGTGCAGAGCCGCCCCGAACACCCGCGAGGGCGCTTCCGGCGAGGACGAAGAGAGCGCAGAGATTGAACAACTTCATGCTCCAAACTTTCCGTTTCCTATCAGCCCATCGGACCCTCATACATACGGGTTTCTTTCTGGGCAACATTTCATCAAGTGTCGCCACCCAGATCGACTTCGGTCACGTGGTAACTCGACAGCCCGCGCCCGCTTTGAGAAGGTGAGTGGAAGCAGGAATAGTTCCGAAAGAGGGAGAGAACTGCCAGCCTATCAGTTCTCCATTCTGAACATTTACGCCGTTAGGTCATGTCCAATTACTGTCGGTGCCGATTGGCACCGGTTCTTGGCAGGTAGAAATGGAGAATAAAAGTAGCCTTATGGCTCCACCGCGCTGGATAATCGAGGCGCTCCAAGAGATATTGGATGAACTGGATTTCTCTGATGTCGAAGTTGCCGATCTGCCTCTCGGATTTATTTAGGCCAGGATGCCATGCTTGTAGCCGATGGATCGAAGCGGGTTTTCTAGAGAAGCCACCAAATTCGGACTCAGGTTGTCTTCGCAACAACTCGAGTCATTCGAGGCGTTCGAGGAGAATCTGTATCGAGAGAACGAGCGGAAGAACCTGACCCGTGTAGCGCGAGAAGATTGCTGGACCAAGCACTTTCTCGACAGCTTGCTCTTCCAGGACCTCCTTCTGGAAGAATCCGTTGTCCTGGATATCGGGACGGGTCCCGGATTTCCCGCGTGGCCTCTGGCTCGCGCGAGGCCAGACCTTCAAGTGACGGCGCTGGATTCAAACGGGAAAATGCTGTCCTTCCTTAGAGAGAATCTCCCGCCCAACTTAAAGGTGGTGGAGGCTCGGGCCGAAGAGTGGCACCCTTGCGATCGGTTTGATGTTGTTACCGGGCGGGCGCTCGCTCCGTTGGCCATCCAATTGGAGATATCGACCGGCTTGTGTAGGGTTGGGGGCGCGGTGATTCCGATGCGCTCATCGGGCGATGAGGAATCGATTCTTGGACTCGATCCTCGGAAGCTCGGTTTAGAATTAGAGGGAGTGAACCGAAAGATTTTGCCGGGATTGGAGGCCGTTAGACTATTTCCCGTGTATCGAAAAAAGGCAGAGACTTCACAAGGCTTTCCTCGTTCATGGGCTGAAATTAAGCGCAGGCCCTTCGGAAGTCTCTGACTCTAGAACGTGAGGAACTGGGGTTATGGAAGTCGAGTCCAATCTAGTATGGCGTCGGCTCGGTTAAGGTTCTATCCATTCGCGCCCGACCCGTTGCTTGCACTTAAGCAGAAGCTTGAGCTGATTGACTTTGCGATCGAAGATCTGAAGTCGGATGGCCCGCCTGCTAAGGGCCCTTGGCTTCGATTCCGGATTGCTCGCTTGTTACAGCGGCGTGCCTCGATGCGGGACTGCCTGCATCGGCTAGAGGTTCGCATGATGGGGTGGCGGTAACCTCCCCACCGGATGTCTAGCACGTTCGGCACACTCTTTCGCATTTCGACGTTCGGTGAATCTCATGGCGGCGGCGTGGGCGTGGTTGTCGATGGATGTCCGGCTCGTCTGCCTTTAGATGTCGCGGGCATCCAGCGTGAGCTCGACCGACGGCGGCCTGGGCAGTCGAAGATCGTTTCTCAGAGGAAGGAGTCGGATCAGATTGAAATCCTGAGCGGCGTGAGTGAGGACGGCTTGACGCTTGGAACTCCGATTGCGATGATGGTACGCAATGAAGATGCGCGGAGTCGTGACTACGACGAGATGCGAGACAAGTTTCGGCCGAGCCATGCCGATTTCACCTATGAAGAGAAATTCGGCATTCGCGCTTGGCAGGGCGGAGGGCGAGCCTCCGCACGCGAAACGGTGGGACGGGTTGCGGCGGGCGCAATCGCCAAGCAGGTTTTGGCGGGTTTTGGGGTCGAAGTGCTTGCTTGGGTCGAGAGCGTGCAGCACCTGGTGGCGTCATTCGATCCAGTGACGGTTACTTTGGAGGCGGTCGAGGCGTCGCCCGTTCGGTGCCCTGATGTTGCCGCTGCAGCGCTGATGGTAGAGCACATCGAAGCGATTAGGAAGGACGGCAACTCGGTTGGCGGCGTCGTGGGAGCCGTGGCTAGGGGAGTGCCGGCAGGGTGGGGCGAACCAGTGTTCGACAAGTTGGAGGCAGATTTGGCGAAGGCGGTGATGTCCTTGCCGGCTTGCAAGGGATTCGAAGTGGGCTCAGGTTTCGGTGGAACCGAATTGACCGGTGCCGAGCATAACGACGCCTACCGTGCGGCCAACAAGATGGTGTCTACACCGACGAACCGGAGCGGAGGGATTCAGGGCGGAATTTCCAACGGGATGCCGATAACGATGCGTGCCGCGTTCAAGCCAACGGCCACGATCATGCGGGAACAAGACACGGTGAACGTGGACCGAGAGAATACGACGTTGTCGGGGCGCGGCAGGCACGATCCATGCGTTCTGCCCCGGGCGGTTCCGATGGTTGAAGCGATGATCGCCTTGGTACTTGTCGATCATGCTTTGCGTCAGAGGGCGATTCGGTTCTAGGATCTTTCTAGTCAGCGTCACATACCAAGCGGTAGGGCCTCTCCAGCTGCAAATCGTTCCTCGCTGCGGTCGATTTGACAAACTCTAAATGCCTGCTGAAGCCGGCGGCCTATCAGTGGGCTCCTTTCACTCTCATTCTTAAGCCGTAAACGCAGTGGCTTGCGGTGACGAAGAGTAGGTGGCGGTCTTTTCCTGCGAACGTTATGTTTCCCGTCCAGGTTTCGGGGACATCGATGTGCTCGATTTGCTCTCCGGCGGGGTTGAAAACGGTTATGCCGTGGCCCGTTAAATAGACGTCGCCCTCGGAATCGAGGGTCATGCCGTCGGAGCCCAAGTGGCAGAAGAGATGCTTGTCGACCAGGGATCCGTTGGCCTCGATCTGGTAGCGGTAGGTGATGTTCGCGCCGATGTCCGCAACGTAGAGCGTCTTGCCGTTGGAAGCTCCGATGAGGCCGTTGGGCTTGTTGAACTCTGAGTCGACGGTTTTAAGGGTTTTCCGATCGGCGGAGAGGAAGTAGAGGTGATGGCCCGTTTGCTGAGACTCGGGTGAGCGCTTCCAATATTCGCGCTCGTACAGAGGATCGGTGAAGTAGATGCCGCCATCGGGGCGGACCCAGGCGTCGTTCGGTCCGTTCAGGAGCTTGCCCTCGAAGTCTTTTACAAGGACGGTGACTTTTTGATCGGGGGCGATCGACCATAGCTGGTTGTTCTCATCGGCGCAGGCGATGAGGTTGCCGTGGGGGTCGAAAAACATTCCGTTGGATCGCCCGCAGGGGTGCATCCACGCGGTGAACTTGCCGTCGGTAGTCCACTTCCAGATTCGGTCGTTGGGCTGATCGGTGAAGTAGACGTTGCCTTCGCGGTCGGTGGCGGGTCCTTCGGTGAATGCGAATCCGTCGCGAAGCTTCTCGAGTTTCGCTCCTGGCTGGATGATGCTGGACGCCAAGGGGACGAGCAGGGCGAGCGCGAGGAGCATGGACATTAGTGTTATGGTATCCGCGCATGATTACTGTCTGTTCGGTTCGCGGACCCTGGAAGAAATATTGCGTGGACCTCCGAAGCTTGGAGATCAAAATATCGCGCAGTGAAAATCTGCCCGTTCTTCCAGAACATGTCAGCCACATGCTCAAGCTGGTGGACCGGCCTCAGGTGTCTTCCAGCTTTTTAGAGGCGCTCGTTCAGCGGGACGCGGCAGTGACCGCCAAGGTCCTCAGGGTCGCCAATTCGCCTTTTTACGGTCTGACCGGGTGTACCTCCATTCCTCGATCGATTCATGCCCTGGGCGCGAATCAGGTTCGGTCCTTGGTAATCGGCGTTGCCTATCAGCAGGCGATCGGGAGCGGGTCGGGTTCGAACCTATTGGACAAGCACGCGCTTTGGCGGCACAGCATGGCGACGGCGGTTGCGGCGAGAATTCTCGCTAAGATGAAGATGCCCGTTCGCGCGGAGGAGCTTTACGACGCTGGGATGATGCACGACGTGGGTCTGTTGGTGATGGACAAGTTCTGTCCCGACGAACTCGATGAGAGCATTCGTTACGCAACGGAAACCGGCTTGCCGCTGCACGAAGCCGAGCAGGCGCTTTACGGCTACGACCATTGCGAGATCGGGGCGTTGCTGGCCAAGAAGTGGGCGATCGAGGACACGATGCACGGCGCGACCTACCACTACGATTTGAAACGACGAAACGAGCATTTCGAAGAGACCTGCATTATTGCGGCGGCGGATGCCATCGCGCAGCAGTGCGGATACGACAGCGTTTCCTCCCCCGATCGACCGGAGATGCCGTCCGAAGCGCAGCGCTATCTCGAGCTGCCGGAAGAGCAGCTTGAGGTCATCCGCAGCGTGGTGCATCACGAGGTGCAGCGTGCGGAGTATGCGCTGGCGGCCTAGGGTCTTAGGGCGACTGGGTGAATGGGTGAATACGTGAATACGTGGGCTGAAATCGGGTTGGCATGGCGCCGTTCGTATTACAGACCTTGTTCTCTTGCTCTCTTATTCACGTATTCACTTCCACGCATCCACATTATTTGCCTTCATTAGTGCTCCGACTCGTGAGCAGCCTTCACCTTCTCGTATTCCGTTACGAGGGCTTGCTGCTCGGGGTGAGGCATTTCTTCGTAGTGGGAGACTTCCTGGTGGAATCGGCCCCGGCCTTTCGTGATGGAGCGCAGGTCGAGAGCGTAGCGGCCCATGGTGGCCATCGGCACGGTTCCTCGGATCCGCGTTTTTCCGGGTGCTAGTGGGTCCATCCCGGCGAGGCGGCCTCTGCGGCCGTTGAGGTCGCCTACCACGTCGCCCACACACTCGTCGGGAACATCGACCTGAACTTCGAGCACCGGTTCGAGGAGCGAGACGCCCGCCTTCTCGGCGGCGTTATGGAGGGCGATGGCGCCGGCTGTCTTGAATGCCATTTCGCTGGAGTCCACGTCATGGTAGCTGCCGTCATAGACGGTGATTTTGAAATCGACGACCGGGTAACCCGCGATTAAGCCCCTTTCGGAAGCCTCACGCACGCCCTTTTCAATGGCGGGAATGAAGTTCTTTGGAATCGAGCCGCCCACGACCTTGTTGTCGAAGGTGAAGCCTTCGCCGCGGCCGAGGGGGGCGATTTCGACCCAGCAGTCGCCGAACTGACCCTTGCCTCCAGTCTGGCGCTTATGCCGTCCTTGGGCCTTGGCCGTGCCTTTCACGGTTTCGCGGTAGGGAATTCGCGCTTCGGTGACCGTTACGTTGACTCCAAACTTCGACTTCATCTTCTCGATGACGGAGTCGAGATGGATGTCGCCCATCCCTTGCAGGATCTCCTGATGGGTGCCGGGATCGCGGTGGTAGCGGAAGGTTGGGTCCTCTTCGAGAAGGCGCTGGAGGGCCGTGCCGAGCTTGTCCTCGTCGGCCTTCGTGTTCGGCACGATGGCGACGCGGTAGATCGGCTCGGGGAAGTCGATCGGCGGGAGCTGGATGCGGTCTTTAATGGTGGTCAGCGTTTCGCCGGTGTGGGTGTTCAGCTTGGCGATCCCGCAGATGTCGCCCGCGATGACTTGAGCGGCAGGTTCCTGGCCCTTCCCGTGAGGATAGAAGAGACCGTGGAGGCGTTCGTCTTTGTCCTGATTGGCGTTTAGGACGTGCATGTCGTTGGTCAGCGTGCCGCTGAAGACACGCACGAAATTGATTTTGCCGACATACGGGTCGGCGGTGGTTTTGAAGACGAACGCGGCTAGGGGACCGGAGGCGTCGGCCTTCAGCTCTTTGTCTTCGAACTTCTTCGGCATGTCGACGGGGGAGGGTAGCTCGGCGCAGATGCGGTCGAGCAGGGTGGCGACGCCGATGCCGCTGAACGCGGAACCCACCATGACGGGGATGACCTTGCCGCTCTCGATGCCCAGAAGCAGTCCGTGCTCAATCTCTTCGGTCGTCAGCTCTTGGCCGTCGAGGTATTTGATGGCGAGGTCGTCGTCGCCTTCGGCGGCGGTATCCATCGCCTTGTCGCGGAGGCGTTTGGCTTCTTCGGCATACCCGGTCGGGATTTCTTCGATCTCGGTGCCGCGATCCTTGCCTTTGTAAACCGTCATGTTCAGCAGGTCGAGCACGCCGGAAAAGGCGGCTTGATGCCCAATAGGAATCTGAACGTCGAGGACCCGCCGGCCGTAGCGCGAGTGAAGGGTCTCCATGAGGCCCTCGAAATCGGCGTTATCTCGCTCCAGCTTGTTGACGAAGATGCAGACGGCGAGGCCGTGCTGCTCGGCGACCTCCATGGCGAGGTCGAAGCCGACGTCCAGATCGCGCTTCGCTTCGGTCACGAGGATCATGGACTCGACGACGCGGGCGACTCCGTGGAGGTCCCCGATGAAATCGGGATAGCCGGGCACGTCGATGAGATTCATCTTGCAGCCCTTCCATTCGCATGGGACGACGGTGGCGCTGAGCGATATCTTGCGTCGGATTTCGAGCGGGTCGAAGTCGCTCTGGGTATTTCCGGCGTCTACCGATCCGACGCGCTCAACCGCGCCGGCGGTGTACAGCATGTGCTCGACGAGCATAGTCTTGCCCGCGCCACCGTGGCCTACAATGGCCACGTTTCTAATCTTGTCAGCAGGGTACTGCTTCATGATGGGCCCTCCGTTGGGAAAGTTTTTAAGTCGGCCCGGTTAGGGTCGGCCCTCATTGATCCTACACCCAAATCGGGGTTCCGCGAAGCCCATGGCAAGAAAATTTAGAACTAGGCAGTGGGGGCGGCGAGGAGGTGGCGGCGGACGGCGTTCGCGATGGATGCGAGGTATGCGTCTGGATCGACTGCCTTGAGCACGGAGGCTCGCACCCCGGCCTCTAGCATCGCCTGAACCTCGGACGGTGGAGCGGCGGAGGAAAAGAGGACGATCGGAATTCGCTGGGCGAGTCCGGTGGCTTGGAGTTTCTGAACGATATCGAGACCGCTCATGCCCGGCATTCGGTTGTCGATGATGATCATGTCGACACCTTCAGACTCGTTTTGGGTGATCTTTATCAGGCGCTCGTAGGCGTGA
>JBBSFL010000111.1:0-9380 GCA_038238735.1 Fimbriimonadales bacterium
ATTGAACGGAGCGGCGCGCGTCGGATCGTAGAGGTTGTATACCCCTCGCATAACCCGATAGGCCTCGTTCGGAAGCATCCAGCGCACAGTCCAAGTCGTGCCGGTTGGAACGACTTCGTAGACGCCGGTGGCATCCGTGAACATCACGGTCGTGGCCGCGCCGAAGTTGCGCGCGGTCACTGAAGTGAGAGAAGACATCCGTTTCGTATGGGTTGGAATGGCAGGCGAGCTGAAAGTTCCCGTGGCGTCGTTCCAGAACACGTTCGCCGGGATGGCGGGTACCACGATCTCGTTAATGACGCTGGGCGAAATGTTGTTCGACGGATCGAAGATGACCAAGCCGCCGTTGCCTTCCTGACTCTCGCGCGGCTTCAAGGCACCTGGATTGTCGAGACCGACGTCGACCCGGGTCGGCAAGGAGTTGCCGAGCCCCGCGACATAGAAGTAGTTGCCGCCCGCGACCGTGCTGGGCACGATTCGGGTGACGCTGCTGTAGCTGTACTGCTTGCCAGATAAGCTGGCCGGAGTGTGCCATGCGAGTACGCCGAGCTGAGCCACTGGACGGTTCTGCGGATCGACACTCATCACGGGGGTCAGTACGCGTCTCGTCGTCGGGTCGGCGACGTATCGGTCGACGATGTCGACTAACCGGTGATTGCCCGCATCGGCTACCACGTAGTGGTACCAATACTCGAGGGGCGCGGCGTTCGACATCGGGTTCGAGGCAAGCCGCGGTCCGGGAACGTACTCGCCGTAAGTGGCGACATCGGCGGGCGAATCCAGCGTCAGCTTCTCACCCGGCTTGTAGCCGTCGGGGGTGAATGTCGTGTCGAGCTTGAACCCGCTGATCGTTCGTACGGCCTGGCCCGTCGAGTCGAGCCGGACGATCCGGTTCGTGGCGGGATCGACCGCCAACACGTCGTTGTCTCCGTATAGGTAGGCGCGCGTTGGGCGCACGAGACCTTGAAGGTCCCGAGTCGAACCGGTCGCGGACGGATCGCTCGACAGGGTCACGTCGGTGGCCCAGATCGGATTGCCGCTCGGGTCGAATCGAACGACTCGTCCTTGGTCGGCAACCACTACATCGGATAGCGAGAAGCCGGAGTAGATGGCGTCGCCGCTGCTGAGCTTGCCGATCAGAACGAGCGCCCGATCTCCACCGAGGACGGCGAGCCCGGAGTTAGCGAAACCAACCGTGGCGTTGCCGATCTCCGTCTGGAGAAGGCGCTGGATGAAGCTGTCGTACGACTGTTGTCCTACGGTCTGCGGCCATCGAATCGCTGGATTCGGCTGAATGTCGGGATTGGGTCCGGCGCCGACTATTTTCAGTTGCTCGACCTGCTTCACCCACGGCTTGCCGGACGAAGAGTTAGTCACGATGAACGGATCGGTCGGCGAAATGACCGCATCCATAGCGAATCCGACGCCATTATTGACGATCGCCACGCCGGGCGGGAAGCCCTTGGTCAGGAAGTTCGGCAGGGCCGTCGTTTCTGCCATGTAGAGGGTGTTTCCGGCCACGAAGGGCGCGCTGACGTTGCTGGAACCATGCTCGACCTTGTACCAAAGGAGCGGGCTCCAGTTGCTGCCCGTCGCGTCCGGCCAGAACCATCGGTCGGCGGCCCCGTTCGGGCTCTTCACGATGATCGGCTGGCTGAGGCTGAGCGACGTGCTCATTTGGCCCCGCGTCACGTTCGAGAGGTTGTTGATGTAGATCGTGCCCGTCTCGGCGTCGTAGGTGAACTGCGGGTTCGATCCGACGTTTTGAAGGGTGTTGTAGCGGTTGGGAGTTCCCTTCTGCCCACCCGAAGTTTGGGTGATGTCGGGCTGGACGATCGTGGAGCCATCCGGGAAGTCGCCGACCTTGATGGTGGGGATATCCGGCTCGCCGTTGAAAGCCATGAGCAGCGTGAACGGAATGAACCGCTTGAACGGGACGGCATTATCGAACTTGTGACCCTGCGCCGTCACGTAGACAACTCCGTTGCGCACCGTAGGACCTCCGGTGAAGGTCAACCGGCCAAATTGGCCGCCCAAATAGGTGCCAACGCCAGGCAGGTTCGTGAGATCGTCGACGTCGTCCACGGTCGCGGGAATCGTGACCGGGTTTGCGCCAGAGAGACTAAACGTGTGCGGCGGGTAGAGATCGTAGCGGACGAAGACCCGGAAGGAGCCGCGCCCTTCCTCTTTGAGCTCATAGAACGATCCGCCGCTGGAACTGGCCGAGCTATCGTCGGCGGTGCTGAGGACCGCGTAGAGAGTGCCCTTCGGCGAGAGCGCCAAGTTGCCCAGAATGTGCCGACGGTCGGAGGCCGCTCGGCTTACGTCGTCGGGGAAGCTCAGCGATCCACGAATGAGCTGGGTTGCAAGCGCTGCGTTGACTCCACCCCAGTCGATCGTGTAGTCGACACGAATGCCGATGTTTGGTGTGACGCCGTCAGCCATCAAAGGCAGGGGATTGTGAGTCGTGTAGATGAGCTCGCCCGGCTGACCCTGGACCACTGTGTTGTCAAAGTAGTTCGCTATCTGAACCGCAGTCCAAGGATCGCCCGTCACCGGGTCGATGATCGTGAGCTTAACGCCAAGACCAGAGCCGGAAGGGACGCCGGGGCTGGTGTTCGGGAGATAGATCGGGAGACCCTGGCTAAAGGCCCGGGTCTGGATCGTTAAGTTTGCGGCCGTCGCGGTTGCGCTACCCGGTCGGGGCGTTTCGCCCTTCGCGCCAAGCCATATGCTGGAGATGCTCGCGGTCGGGAATGCGCCGGAACTGCTTGCCTTACCGGCAAGATAGATCACGCGGTCAACACCGCCCGAGTTGTCGGCGATCGGGATGTAGCCGACCAGCGGACTGCCGGAGAATTCGGGAAGGACGCCGCCGCCAAGCTGGAAGTCGGCCGTGCTCGTGATCAGCGTTCCGTTCCGGGCGTCTGCGATCCAAACACGGCCCGCGTTGTTGCCAAAGCCAGTCGAGATCGTGTCGCCAACGACGACCAAGCCTTCATGGAAGGTCGGCGCGCTGGGGGAGGTCGTGCTCACGAAAGTGCTGCCCGTGGGCATCGCGACGGAATATCCGTTGTAAGTGCCAAGGGCGATCGGCCCTCCGGCTCCCGCCAGCCGGCCTGTGGGGTCGGTCGGGAAGGCGTTGAATACGTCGAGCTTGCCGGTTCCGTCCGTAACCATGATCTGGTCGGTCGGAACGCCGTTGCCGTTGGGAACTTCCGCGCAAGTCGGAGCCGAGATTGGACCCGTCAGGACGGCGCTCTCCCAAATCTCATCGTACGTGCCGCCCAGAGAGTAATCCTGGATTCCGTCGTCGGAATTGCCGTCTGCATCGAGGTCCGAAACCGGATTCGCATCGTAGACCACGACCTTGGTGTCGGTGGTCACGACCAGCAGGCCCTTGTAGATTACGGCGGTCGCTTGGCCGTTGACAGCACTCGCATCGAACCTCTTCAGGAGGGGGGCGCCGATCCCAACGAAGCTGGAGTTTTGCTTTCGACTTCCCTGCTGCGACTGGCTGAAGCTCGATCCAAGATTAACCAGGTTCACCACGAACTTAGCAGCCGTGTCGGCGATGGGATCGAAAGCGGCCTGAGCCGCTTGGTATCGGTTGTTTGGGTCGTAGCTGTTGTTGAAGCTGCTCGTATTCAGTCGCACACGGTTTAACGCATTCGCGTATCCCCGGGTCGTAACGACGATGAACCCGTCGCCAAGGCGAGCGACCGCCACCGCAGGACCGTTCGCGGTGCCCGCGACGGGGAGCATCTTCTGGCTCTCCTCGGGGAGAGGCATGAGCAACCGGTCCAGGCCGCTGATGCCCGGGGTGGTAAAGAGGAGGGCGTTGATCACGGTCCGATCGCCGTCCGTCGCCATCGATTCAAGGTTCGAAAGCGTCAGGGTATTCGGCGAGTTCAGGAGGGGATGGAAAACATCGGCATAAGTGAGCTGACCCGCGGCAAAATAGGCTTCCTTAAATGGCACCGGGAAGTTGTTGGGGGTGTCAATTTGGGTGCTGATCGACGCGTCCTGGTAAAGGTCAACCCAAAGAATGCCCCCTCCGTCCACATAGCGGCGCAGTTTCTCCCGCTCGGCGGAATTTAAAGAGACGTATCGGTAACCGCTGAATTGCAGCACGTCGTACGACGCCATCTGAGAGTCCGAAGCCGTCGAAAGCCGCAGTTCCCAATAGGCTGCCTTGCGCTTGTCGATTTGCGATCCTAGAGCCGGGCCGGTTCCGCCAACGATCCCGGATATCGCACCCCATCGGGCAACGATCGAGGCATCGGCCAGACCCGGCGCCAACGGATTGTAGAAGTTCCACCCGGCCGGCTTCGCCCGACGATTGGAATCCACGTTCAGCCACACAAACGGCGTGTCGTTCACCGCAGGTTGGCCAACTCCATACCGCGTCGCGTCCATCGTAAGCACGGCAGCGCGGATGTTCTGCGTGCGCTGGGCGTACCCCTGTTGCCCAAGGACCGGAGCGGCCAGAAGGGCAAGGCCTAGGAAAGTGGCCAGACGTCGGAGCATTAAGGATTCACCTCGCCGAAGTAGGAAAGCGTGGGACTCACGGGGAGCCGAGGCAGCGGCGGCAGGGGCCTGCCCGTTGCGTCGGTTCGGATGTAGGGATAAGAGTTGTCGAAGCCAAATACTCGTCCACCGGCGAGCGCCATGTCGTAGGTGATCACAATGTTTGGAACGTAGTTAGAGTACGTGGGATCCGTCGCGGCAAGACCCGGGATGTGCTGGATCGGAATCTCCAAGTCGACCGTGTTTCCGCCAACTACGGTTTGAGCTGCGCCTTGCTTTCTGGGAATCCATCCCCATCGCTTGAGCCACTCGCTCTGCTGGCTCATCGGAGGCGGCATGTTTTCGCTGACCGAGCCCACGACATTGACCTTCACGTCGATCGGCTCACCATAGAAAGGAGTGGCAGGAAAGGCTCCGAAGTTCGACAATCGGTCGGTGTCGGCAGCAGTGCGGGCCTGCGCCGCCGTCATTCCGCCGCCAACGTAGGTCGCGACAGAGGCATCGTACAAGTCTCTTCGGTCATTCGGATTCGTGTTGTAGCCTGGACCGGGGATGACGAAGAAGGAGCCTTCCTCGGCATACACGGACGCTTCGATCCGTACGTCGAGGGGCACGATGGCTGCCCTAGCAAGGAGATAGTCCGCGGCCGCCACACCAAATTGGTTGTTGGGTCGAATCGAGATATCCGTGGTGCTCTGGACTTGGCCCACGAAACTGCCGGACAGACTTGTGTCTAACCCGTCCATTTCGCCACGCGGTACGGAGAACGTAAACGAGGGATCGATGAAGGGAAAGGCGATCGACTCGAACTTAGGAAACTTCTGCCAAGCGTCGTTCCCCAAACCCTCGACGATCGAATAACCGGCTGAGTGGTTCGGCTCCGCCCACGTCGATCCCTGGTACTGGAGGGCGGCGTTGTACTGGCTAAGCGGGAAGAGGAAATTCCAGTCGTTCGTGTGACCGGTCGCGACATTGTCGACGCCGTAGTTCACATCCATCGAGATGAACGTTGCAGGGGCCGCGCCGCCGCTGTCGTCCATGGCGTGGTCGAGCAAGATGTTCTGCGTAATCGCCGTGGGCGACGCTGCGGTGGTCTGCTGCATCGCATAGGTGATGCTGAAGGGAGACCAACTGGCCGGGTTCGCCGGGGTGGCGGTCGACAGGGGTACCAAATTGGAGTCCGGATTTAATAGGAACTCCGTCTTCAGCGAAATGTTGCCGCCTGCAGCCGGAAGTCGAACCGCGCTTAGGGTGTCGCCGTCCTTCACGTCTAGCGCCTGGCCGTTGGCCGACCCAACGAACTGGGTTGTGTTCACCGCGACATATTCCTTCGCCATGAGCATCAGCATCGAGCGGCTCGGCCGGGTCAGCAAGGCCCCAGGGCTACCTGCCCAGTCGGTGCCCACCAACCCTTTGGTGATGCTGCCTTCAATGTAGACCGAAGCGCCCGAGACGACGGTCAACTGGATATCCGTCGGAATGACGCCGCGAACTCGAACGTTGCCTTCAAAATACAAGACTCCTGAGAAAGGCTGGCCCTTGGCGTAGTCGACGCTCGTTAGGGTCCCGTTGATGTTCACGCCGGTGGTGTTCGTGTTGACGATATACGGCTGGCCATTGACCGCGCCGATTCGGTATCGAATCAGCGAACTCGCCGTGTCGGTGCCGTCTCGCAACTTCCAGGTTCGCTCGACAGGATTCTTCGCCTGGCTGTTTCGGTTGATGAGAAAGCCATCGGCGGTGAGTTCGAGGAACGCGCCCGTTGGAATGTAGAACGGTCCGCGCCAGCCGGTGTTGGCTCCGCCATTATTTGGCGTCAACCAGTCGTACACCAAAGTCTCCGCCGTACCGAGGTCCGCGCGACCGCCCTCGTCGGGACGGATCTGGCGGTCGGTGGCGTTGTCGATGTACACGCCACGGCCAAAGCCGAACTTGCCGTCATTGCCCGCGGGCCCGTTGGCCCCGCTCTCCCGAGTCATCTGCACGTAGCGGGTGTTTCCAGTCTGGGGATCGGTGCGCTGAATCGAAGGGGCCTCTTGCGTCCGAACTCCGCGCGGGTCACCATTCGCGTCGACTCCGGCGAAGCCGTCTCGCAGCGCTCCGAATGTCGAAAACGTCTTTCTGGAGTCCAAACTCGGGTTGCTCGGATTCTGCAGCGAGATCAGCGGGCGGTTGACGTAGTTGTTGGTGCCCTTGTTATAGTCCGCGATCCGAAGTTGAAGAGTCGAGCCGTTGTCGGCACCTCGAATCGAACCGGCAACCAGCCACTGGTCACCAAGGTATGTATTGAGGTTCGCCGTGACGATTCCGTGGATCGTCAAGTCGGCATTCGATCGGAGCCCGCCTCCGTAGATGACCGGCGCAAGCGTGGGCAAGCCAGTTTGAGTGTAGAGGGTTCCCTGCGTTCCCATCTGAACCATCAAACCGGTGACCGCAAGCGATCCGTAAACCGCGCCAAGGTCGGTTGGGGCGCCGATATCGGCCGGACGGCTCACGTGAAAGTGATTAGTGATGAACCGGGCCTGGTCGATGAGGCCGATCGAGGCGAAGGCGATCAGCTTGCGCTCTTGTGCTTTCTCCCGATTGGTAACTGTAGTGGGGTCGGACGTGTTGAACGTTCCCGAACGGCCCACGGACTCAATGATCAGGTAACCACGAGAGCGGCCCGGAGTACGCAGGCTCCCCGTCGGACTGCCACTGAAGATGTTCGCGTCGCTCGGCGCATAGCGAACCCGGATAAGGGCTCTGCCCTGCGACATGTCGAGTCGCGAGTAGCCGCCCAACCCGTCAGGGCCGGACGCCTGGAGATAAGAAAAATCGGGATCGCGGGCATTGACGCCGAAGGAGACGGGCGGTCGCCAATCGGCGCCAAGCTCGGTGTCCATCAGCTGCGAGTGCGCATAGCGCACTCCGGCCTCCGCGAGGTCGGTAGCGACCGAGCGCTGCTGCGCTCGAGCGGCGGTCGTGATGCCGCGACTTATGAAACCGAGGAACACCGTCCCCAGGATCAGCAGCACGCCAAGCACCATCAGGGCGACGATGAGCGTTTGACCGCTCTGTCGGGAATGTCTAGTCAGATTTGTCGCGCGCATCGATTTCACCGGAGGAAGTTGCGGATCGGAGCTTCCGCCTTCAGAGTAACGGTCTCGGTCGTGGGCAGGGTCGATTGCGGGTAATTGCGGATCGTCACCTGAACCGACATCAGTTGTCGGGAATCGTATTCAACGGCGAATGTGTCGCCGACGCCTACGCCGCCAGTCTGGCCCGGCTTCTTGACGGCCTGAGTGAACTGGAACTTGTAGTAGACGTGGATTGCCGCGTCGTCGGCGGCAGGAGTGCTTGCGTCATCGACGGGCAGAGGCACGTTAGGGTCGGAGTTGAACTGAAGGTAGCCAGCCTTGAACCTCGGCTGGTACACCGCGCTGACGAAGTTCGTGGCGCTGTAGACCCCGCCGGCGCTATAGAAGGCCGTCACATCGGCACTCGGCAATCCGAGACCCGGATTCGTATAGTCCGGCTCAGGCTGATCGACGTAGTTGATTCTGTACTGGTTGGGGCCAACCGTCGGATTCGTCGTTCGCGTGTAGCGAATTGGATTCCCGTAGTAGGGGCCAGGTCGCTGGTCGGGGCCGACAACCTCTTCGCTCCCAGGAACGATGCGTCCTCGGGGGAAGCCGCTCGTCGGATCGAGCGGGCTCGCCGTTCCATCCGCCTGAGGAGTCACCCGAAGATCGAGGAACCGATGAATATCGGGGCGAAGGCTCGGATAATCGAACCAAACCTTGTTGAACTTGCGGTTCGTGCTGGCAAAGTCCGGATCGCTGAACGTTCCCGTATTGATCGCCGCCAAGGTCGCCGCCTTGTAAGTCGGGGGTGAGGCTGGCAGGTCGTTCGCAGGGGTCACTTCGGGGCCGTTCCAGCCATAGGGCAGGTTGTTCGCGGCGAACGCCGCGTTCGTGCCCACCTGATCGATGCCGAAGCTCGCGATGATCCGGCCGAGGTTGCCATCGGGATCGTACGGCGCGAAGACCGGTAGATACTGCGCCTTCAGCGCGGGTGTCGTGAGCCAACTCGAACGGCTGTTCGCCTGCTGCAACCCGTAGGTAAAGGCGTAAGGGCTGATCGTAGAATCGCCCACCGCAGCCTCGTAGGCGGCCACGTCGAAGAGCTCGACGCCGGCGCGGGTTGGGTCACCCACAAATCCGCCCGGGATTCCGTAAACGCTGAAGCCGGTGGGTGCGCTCGGCTGGCCCAGGTAAGGCATCCGACCCACAGCGAAGGGGTCTGCGGAAGACCAAAGCGGGCTTGTCCGTGTCGGGTCGGTGAAGACCGGGAACATCGTTACCGTCGCGTTCGACCATCCTGCGCTCTTGGTCATGTAGACGTCGGGAGCGAGGGTGACCGCATTATCGGACTCTTCGCCCGACCGAACTGCCAACATCCCTTCCGCGGCTCCTTCCTGCACACGGCTGGGCTTGAACGAGACCAAACTTATCAGGCGCGGAGCGAAGACCGTCCCAATACCGTCCGTAGTCTGATCGAACACGACCTTGAGACTGGCCTTGTCATAGAAAGGCAGAATCATGTCGTAGCGGGAAAGCTCGGTGATTACCGTGCCCTTCGACATCCAGTGCTGAATCCGATTCAGACGCGCGACGTCCGCCGCCGCCGTCGGAAGGGCGGCCCCTGGATCCTGCAAGTCTCCGTTTGGCCTGAAGAAGTCTGGATCGTCTTGGTCGATAATCTTCGTATCCGTGGCATCCGACTGGAAGAAATTTAGGTTCGGACGAAGCGCCCCGGAACCTGGCGTATTGTTCTTGTCGAGTCGAAAAACGTAAGTGACGACCTGG
>JBBSFL010000112.1:0-9330 GCA_038238735.1 Fimbriimonadales bacterium
AGGTCTACCGACCGACCGTCGGGCATGGTCCAAGAGCCTAGAGTCAAATGCTGTCCGGTCTCGAGGGGGAAAGGCGCTACCGGTAGGAAATACTGCGAGTAACCCATTGGCGGTTGAAGGCTGTAAACCCCCGGCTCCTCCGGACGATAATTACGAAAATCGAAGGAAACGTCCACCTTCCCGCCGGGGGTAAGGATGTGCATTTCGAAATGAAGAAGTCGACCTTGGGCATCGATGGTGGCGCGAATGTGGCCAGTACGACCCTCCAATTCGTCGTCCACAAGGCGGTCTCCATTCGGGGCAGTCGTGCATGTGACCCTTCCCGAAGCGAAACTTGGTGTTATATTTCCTGACAGGAGGGGACGTGGAAAGTCTATCTCGGGTAGGCCGGATATCTGGGATTCTAGGTCGGGGAGGCGCGGCCCGACCAGCGCGTCCGCATACAGCCGCTCCGCCCGGCTGAACTCTATGGCCGAACTACCGATACGGATTAGGTTGTAATCGTAGTCCAACCGGCGTATTTGCCACCGATACCGATCTGGCCTACGAATAGAGATGGAACCGCGGTCCGATCCATTGACGGTCATGTCGACCGTATAGCTGGGATGCGTCTTGCTGTATTTGACGAAACTTGCGAACGCGGCGTCCGAGGTAGAGCCAAGGCTCGCTAAAAGGAGAAGGCTCAACATAGGTGTTCTCTGATTGTCGGCGGGCTACCGAAGTTCTACCAGCTACTCGCGCTCCGCAATTGCTAAAGGCGGCGAAAAGACCTTGAGCACGGGATATTGCGATCCCGCCTTGAGTGAGCCGATGACTTCCCAACCCACGACTCCGTCGATGCTCTCGGGCTCCAGCATCTCGAACGCCAATATGCCGAGGGGCTGTGCAGTGCGCACCAAGTGCCAACCTGCCTCCGCCTTAGCAGAGAACTCGGCAAAAACCCCTTCCAGGCGGGTGAGATGGTGGTTTTGGAACGGGCGTTCGGCGGCGACTACTTCCTTGATATCGAAGCGAGTTGCGATACCCGTCCAGGTTTGACTTAGCTTTTCCACCGCGATGCCGTGCCGTTTCAACAATTCCACGGCAGTGATCTGGTCGGGCGGAATGAGATAGGCGGCGGGAAACCTTGCCGTCCTCGTCGCCGAATAGCGGTCGTAGATCGGCATCTTGACCATGTCGAAGGACTTGGGGCGTCCGAACGGCGATTTCTCGCCCGGCGAAAGATGCTCGATTGGCACCGTCTCTTCGCCTCGGCTAGCCAGATCTGTCCGGACGGCGAGGGCAGGAGCCTTCTCTGGATGCAGACCCCAATCGATGACTTGGGCATCAGCCTTGCGGGAAAGCTCTTGAATCTGCTTTGAATGAGTCGCTACGTATCCGAGAATGGAGGTCACGAATCGGTCTGTAGCCACGATGCGGTCCTTGAACGGAATGTAGGTGGCGGCTTCGCTCAGGATGCCGATTCGGTTGCGGAGGCCGACGTAATTGGTGCAATAGCGTCCTTCGGGCCCAGTCGTGAGCCAAGCAGGCTTGCCATTACGCTGCATCACATCGCCGTATGCGAAGATCGGGAAGTCGTACTTCGCTTTGAGATCGCGCTGGACAGCTGGGATCAGCACATCGTAACCATAGCGATAGACGTCTGGCTCGCCCGCAGGGTGGGAGCCTGGCAGATAGGTGAGATCGAAGCCGTGGCGTGTGCCGTCGGTCGTGTGAAGGTCGAGCATGACGTCCGGGTCCCAGCTCGTGTAGACGTGCTCCAGCACGGCCCGCATCTCGGGCGACTCCGCCTTCATCCCGTCTCGATTGAGGTCCAGACCAGCGCCATTCGCGCGCGTTCCCACCGGATCGGGCCCGACCTGTTCAGGACGATTCTGCGCCAGATGGCCAAAGTTTTCGTTACCGTCGATGTTGTAGATTGGGGTCATCACGATGACGACCTTGTCGAGAATATTGCCGAGGTCGGCGTGGCTGTCGAGGGCGGGCGCGCTCTGCCCCATCGCGGCTTGACAGGCTCTTCTCAGGACGGCGAGCGCAGCCTCCTTGCCCTCGACCTCGCCTGCGTGGATGTTCGCCTGGATGTAGACCACCGGCTTGCCCAAGCGACGGGCCTCCGCCGCGCTGGAGCACGGAGGCCAAGAGGCGATCACGAGCGGGATATCTTTGCCCAACGTGCTCTTACCGATCATCTGCACGCGGATCGGTGCACCCATCGCTTGGAGCTGGTGGAGGAAGTCGATGACGTCGCTGTAGTGCGAGGTCTCGGCGTAGTTTGTGTGTTCAGCCCTTGTTTGGGGCCAGTCGGCTCGGGTGAGCGATGCGGTGAGGGCGAGGGCAATTAGCGCGAGGCTACGCATGGTTGGAATGATAACTGATGGTTGATCGGTCGGATGATGGAATTGATTGTCCTAATGCAAATGATGGAGTTGAAAGGTCCAGGAGGTGGTCCAATTGGGGCTTCGCGTACGCGTTTGAGACTCGTAGAACGCAACTGAGGGGGCACCTTCTTTAATTGAGGCTCGGTTGCCGCCAACTGTATGAAGGACCTTCAGTTCCATCAACTCAATCAGGACAATCAACTCCATCACAATGAAAGCCATGATCATTCCTCAACGCTGGAACGGCGACCATTTGTTGATGCTCGACCAGCGCATTCTCCCGACCCGTGAGGAGTGGATTCCGCTTCATACCCACGCGGAGGTCGCAAGGGCGATTCGCGATATGGTGGTTCGGGGGGCGCCGGCTATTGGAGTTTCAGCCGCTTACGGCATGGCGCTCGCGGCCAAGAATGGAGCGGACCGGGCTGAAGCCACGAAGATTCTCGCCGCGTCGCGGCCGACTGCTGTGAACCTCTTTTGGGCGCTCGATCGAATCGGGGCGATGAGCACATTCGCCTATGATGCCGTTCTCGAAGAAGCCAAAGCGATCGAAAATGAAGATCTCTTCATGAATCGGGCCATCGGGTTGGCAGGAAAGGCCATCATTCCCAAGGGCGCAAATGTGTTGACTATCTGCAACACGGGCGGGCTCGCGACAAGCGGCCTCGGCACCGCCCTCGGTGTCATTCGCGCCGCATATGCCGACGACCCCAGCCTCCACGTCTACACTTGCGAAACCCGGCCAAGGCAGCAGGGCCTGCGGCTCACAGCTTATGAGCTCCAGAAGGACGGTATTCCCTTTCATTCGATCGCCGACGGCGTCGCCGCGTCTCTCATGCGGGCGCGCAAGGTCGACGTGGTAATCGCGGGCGCCGATCGGATCGCCGCTAACGGAGATACGGCCAACAAGATCGGCACCTATGCGCTGGCCGTGCAGGCGAATCACCACGGCATTCCGTTCTACATCGCGGCCCCCTCGTCCACCCTCGATCCGAGCCTCAAGACGGGCGACGAGATTCCCATCGAAGAGCGCGCGGCGGAGGAGCTGACTCATTCCGAAGGTATTGCCATCGGCCCGGAAGGTTGCCACGTCTACAACCCCGCCTTTGATGTGACTCCCGGAGAACTAATTACCGGGATCATTACCGAACGAGGCATCGCCAGGCCGCCATATCGCATCTAAAAACTCGCCTTACGAGGTGCAGGAGAGATTCGCGCGCGAGTTCTGCAACTTCAACTAGGGCCGCGGGTGGGAGTTTCCGGATATAACCCAGCGAGATGCTTCTCCCACTGCTCGCCGCTTCGCTTGCCACATCCGGTTCGGCCTCGGGCTCGATGCGGCTGGTCCACACGATCACTGGCCACATCTCACCGAAGTCGATCGTGCATTCGGGGACGGGGCTCTTCTTTGCCCAAAATATGATGTACACGCACTACGTGACCGTTTACGACCGCGATTTCAACCTCGTGAAGACGATCTCCGACAAGGTGGAGCTCAGTCGGCTCGGGCAGCCGCAGTATAGGGGTCGTTATCAGGGCTCGCCCGTCGAGTGCGCCTTCACAGCCGACGGGCGGGAGGCTTGGGTTAGCAACTATCAGATGTACGGCCCTGGGTTCAACCATC
Source organism: Fimbriimonadales bacterium (assembly GCA_038238735.1). GTDB lineage: Bacteria > Armatimonadota > Fimbriimonadia > Fimbriimonadales > Fimbriimonadaceae > JAFDWR01. Next base: position 4,003 of record JBBSFL010000112.1, read on the forward strand.
CCGGCTTCGACGCCTCGGACGGGCGGCCCGGCTACGATCCGAGCTTCCTGTTTCGGATCGACACAACCTCGCTAACGATTCGCGCGGCGGTCAAGGTCGGCTCGGTCCCCAAGTACGTTGCCGTCACCCCCGACGGCCAAACCGTGCTCGTCTCGAATTGGGCAAGCTACGACCTCAGCGTGGTTTCGCCAAGCTCGAATCGCGAGATCAAGAGAATACGCCTCGGCAGGTTTCCCCGCGGCATCGCGGTCGCTCCCTCCTCGCGCCACGCGTATGTGGCGGTGATGGGCAGCACCTCGATCGCCGATGTTGCGCTTCCCAGCTACCAAGTCACCTGGCTCCGCAACGTCGGTCGCTCGCCACGCCATCTGTGTTTGGACGGTTCCGGGCGGTGGCTGTATGCGACGCTGAACGGCGAGGGCCGCATTGCCAAGATCGATCTCACGAAACGCCGCCCGGTCGGCTACGCACACACCGGCTCTCAGCCGCGAAGCATGGTCCTCACTCCGGACGGGTCGACCCTATACGTGGTCAATTACGACTCGAGCTCCTTCTCTCGGGTGCGGACAGGCGACATGAAAGTGACGGCGACCCTCCGCACGAACCACCACCCGATAGGCATCACATATGACCCGCAGACGCGCCGCGTGTGGGTCGCCTGTTACTCGGGCACAATCATGGTTTTTCAGGATCAATAGAACCCGGTAGGTTCACGCCTAGGCTAGAATAGAGTCTCGGGAAGTGCTATGGAGAATCAAGAAGTTCGCGAAACGCTGGCGCAGATCGTTCGGCAGCATGGGCAGAGCATCGCGGAAGATCCTCCCAAGCTCCAGGGCCTACTACGCGATCTTGTCGGCCAGCATCGGCGGGAGATCAATATCCTTATGCAGGCGGTGCGGGTGAACGTCCCCGAGGAGTTGCTCCGGTCAAGCGGCCCAACTTCGCTTACCGCCGAGCGCTTGGCCTCGAAGCTTCAGGAAGACACGGGTCTATCGCCCGACTCGGCGCAATGGGCCGTCAAGACTTGGGGCAACGCGATGGGCATCACGGTGGAGTTCGAGAGAGATCCTGAAGTTGCCGATGTGCCGGCTGTGACCGAGCGTCCCGCTTCGATATCGGAGGTTCCGGCAAGACCGCAGGTGACCACCCCTGCGCCGCCGCCGGTGATGAGCAATCCTCCCGTCAGCACACCCCCCCCAGTTTCGTATCCCGCGCAGCAGGTTTCGCAGCAGCCTCCACAGAATTGGCAGCAACCCGCATACTCACCTCCGCCGTTCCAAGCGAAGAAGGGGATGAGCGGCGGCGCGATCGCCGCCATCGTTCTCGTCGCGGTCGTCGCGGTAGGCGGGATAGCTTGGGCTCTGACGAAGAAGACGGATTCGGTCGTGATCAACAACACGGCTTCCCCAACTGTGACCTCTACGCTGTCGACCGCCACAACCTCGCCGACCGACACGGCGAGCCCCACGGTTAGTGATTCGCCATCACCCTCCCCGACGCTTACGACATCCCCAGATGGCGTTTACAACGATGCCAAAGGCCTTTTCTCGTTCATTCCGCCTGAGGGATGGACAATGTCGACGGACAAGGACGGCTCGGTCCAGTGGTCGGACATGAAAAACCTGGAGCTTCAGGCGAAGATGGATATTCGAAGCGTGCCCTCCGAAGGGCTTTCGTTGGAGGCGTTAATCGCAGCGACCGAGGCTGAGCTGAAGACAAAGATGAAGTTCCACACCAACTCTTCGTCGGATATGACGCTGGGTGGCGAGCGGGCAAAGCTCCTCTACGGCGGCATGGATGCCGGGGCGGGCCCCAAGGACATTGGAATGGTCATGGCCGTTCACAACGATCTCGCAGTCGTTATCTCTATGGGTGCGAACGAGGGCAAGTTCACGAAAGTCGCGGGGCTTCTCGACAAGTCTCTTGGGACTTGGAAGTGGAAGTAGCTACGCCTTAATCGCTCTTCCTTCCGCTGAGGAGCGCCAAGCGGCCTCGGTCAGCCGGATCACTTCGAGCCCGCACTCGAAGGGGCTCTCGCACTCCGCCTTCCCGAGACACGCTTCCACGTAATTCTGGTCCGGAGTACTTCCGCCTTCGAAGTGCTCAGCCCTGAACTTGTTTCCGTCTGAATCGCGAATCGTGAGTTGATTTTCTCGCATGTAGTAGGAGCGGTTCGAGCAGCAGATCGTGATGTCTTCATGCCAACCAGGCGTGTCGCCGACGATCGCCAAACTACCGAGTGCTCCGCTCTCGAATTGAATCGTAAGGGAGCTGTCGATATCTACGGCAGTGCCGCGGTTGTCGCAGATTGCGCTCACGGATTCGGTTTTGAGGCCTGTGATCCAAAGCAGGATATCGACGAGGTGGCTCCCACTGTCGTTGAGTTGGCCCCCACCGGAGAGCGCCGGGTCTTGGCGCCACGTGCCTTTGGTGAGCCGATTCCAATCCTGGAAAATGATTCCCTGAACGTAAGTGACCTTCCCGGCCCGACCGCTCAGAATCTCGTCGCGAATGAAGCGAAACTCAGGTTGGAAATGGCGCTGATAGCTGACCATTCCAATCTTGCCCGCATTGTCCCGAGCCGCGATAACGCGTTCCGCGTCCTTCACGGACGTCACCATCGGCTTCTCGGTACACGCGTGAAGACCGGCGTCGAAAGCAACGAGGATTTGATCGACGTGCTGCGTGTGGGGTGTCTGAATCATCACCGCATCGAGCCCGCCGGCGGAGATCATCTGGCGGTAGTCGGAATGCTCCCTGACTTCCCCGAGGGCCGGATACATGGCTTTGGTCTGGGCGATTTGGTGGGGTTCAACGTCTGCCATTGCGACCACGCGGGCCTGCGGCACTTGGAGCAAGTTGCCGATGCGGTACCGAGCGAAGCCGCCGACGCCGATAAGTCCAATGCGAAGCTCGTCCATGGCGCGGATTCTATACCGTCGAGTCGGTGGCACAATAGGGCATGAAGCGAATTCTTGGAATTCTTCCCCTACTCGCTGTCGTTGCCGTTGCGGGCGCAACCGTCTCGTGGAAAACGAACTACGCTTCGGCGCTCAAGTTGGCCAGGGCCTCGCACAAGCCGCTCATGATCGACTTCCGCGCATCCTACTGCGGGCCGTGCAAGGCGATGGACCGCAAGGTGTATCCCGACGCCCAGATCTCGGGCCTGTCGGGCAAGTTCATCTCCGTTCAGCTCGATGTCGAGGCGAAGGAGAACCAGGCTCTTTGGAAGCGATTCAAGAATGAGGTCCTCCCGACGATCGTGTTCCTTTCGTGGGATGGGAAGAAGGTGTTCAGCAAGACGACGGGATACCTGGATGTTCCTGGTTTGAAGACGCGCATGCAGGCTGCCCTCCTGCAAGCGAGGTAGGTTCGCCCCGTAACCTTGCGATCTAGTTTTTGAGCTGAACTGGCCTGATCTACGGACGCACGGTCAGATAGACCAGATATCCTGCCAAAGCGCTCAGTAGAGTCGCGTTGTATAACGCGTGGACGGTCGTCGACCGACGCACCCCGCCCCGAAAATAGTGATAGGTAAACCACATCCCCCCCAGACCTAGCGCCAGTCCGAAGCCAATCGGCACGCCGACCAGGCAGTGGACCAGCCCGAACTTCAGGCTACGCCAAGCACCGTCGAGCCAGTTCTTCGTGCCCCGCCGAAAGGCGTCCTCTTCATACCGAGCAAGCCGGGGCAGGTTCAGAAAGAGCAAAACCAGAAAACCAAGCCCTAAGATCGGAATCTTCGTAACGCCGGCCACCGCCAAGTTCCCGCCCGCGGTCGGATGGTCGGGTGTGGCGAGCAGTTGGAGCCAAGAGAAGCTGAAGAAGGGACCGATCTTGGGAAGCGCGAACCCCTTCCAGTCCATGAGGATCCAGCCGGTGCCCAGCACGATCACCAAGACGGGGAGGTTCAGGAGCCCGTACGCGAGCAGCTTCTTCCAGCCGATCCCGAACGTCACCCGAAACAGACGGCGGTTGTGGGTCGTGCGCACTTGGCGCACAAATTCGAAGGTGAGATACAGCATGAAGCCGATCTCGACGATGTCGAGCAGATTGGACATAGGGTGGGGCTAATCGGGACCGAGGATGTGGGTAATTTCGCCGGACATCATAAAGCGATAAAGCAAGAAGAACAAAACAACGCCCGTGCCAAACACGACGATCGACAAGAAACTCTTGACGTACTTCGTCGACGCGTCAGCGCTTTGGAATTCGATATTGCTCGCGTCGGCGATGTGCATCGCGGCGCCCGGAATGTCGCCGGTCACCTCGCCCGTTTCGATGAGGTGCCGATACTCCTGCGGAACGACCTCGCCCTCCATCAGCGCGGTCAGCTTTGTTGAACTGGTCGCTCGTTGGGCCGAGTCTCGCAAGTGCCCGGCCATATCCAGATTCGGCATCGCCTCGGCCGCTAAGCCAAAGGCCGCGTGCGGCGCCATCCCCGCTTTGCTGGTCAGACTCAGGGCGTAGGCGAAGAGGCGCAGCGATTCCGCGCGCGCCCGGTTCCCGAGAATCGGAATCATGAGCAGCAACCGATGCCGATTGACCTGGTTCTTATCGCCCCGCCAGAAGTAGCGTCCGATGTAATAAGCCAGCAGAATGAGGATAGTCGGAAGGATCAGCGGTACCGACTCCTTCGCCATGAGCCTGATCAGCAGGGGGCCCACAGCGGTATTTCCCCCGCTCGCCTCCTGGGCGTCCCACGAGCTCAGCGAACCGTTCACGCAAGCCAGACCGAGCGGAAAACCGACCACAAGAATGACCGCGACGTTGTTGAAGATCGACATCGCGCGCTTCAGCTTCCACGAGGGCATGGCCCAGTCCGCGACCTCCTGGAACGCCTCGGGCAGAAAGCCTGCCGCCTCGCCGGCGCGAACCATTCCGACCACGTGCGGCGGATACAGGTCGGGGTATCGCTCCAAGACGTCGCTTATCCGCGATCCCTCGCCGGCCCGCTGGCTGACCTCCAACAAGGAGTCGCGGTACAGGGGGGCAGACTTGTAGGCGACGTCCTCGAACCCCCGTCGCGGGTCCATGCCCGCTCGGAAGTAGCTGGCAAGCTGGCTGAAGATCAGCAGGAGATGCTTGTCCTTCCCCTTCTTCGTTCGAACCAGCCCCGCCACGAGGGGCTTGGAGACTGGCATCGCAACTGGGGCGCGAGGCTCCGCCCGAGCCATAACCGGTGAAGCCGGTACCGAAGCGCGAGGCGCCGCCACTGCGGTGGCGGGCGCCGTTCCCGACCCCGAAAGCTGCGTCACCCGCAGGCCCTGCCGCTGCAATAGCTTGGTCGCCTCTTGGCCCGAAGCCGCCTGCAAGGTCCCTTCCAGG
>JBBSFL010000113.1:0-9291 GCA_038238735.1 Fimbriimonadales bacterium
ATTCAAGCAGCGACTCGAGTTCCTGAAAAAGGACGGCCAGGTCACTTATCGCCACAAGGGCGCAGATTTCTTCGTGATCAGCGGCAAGGTCGGCAAGAGCGATTTCTACCAACGCACCGTCGAGGGCAAAGACGCGTTCGCGACCGTAGATATCCAATATCCGTCTGCGGACAGAAAGGCGTTCCGGTCCAAGCTCGTACACGTCACCAAGTCGCTGAAGTTCAGCGCGGGCTAGTAGTTCAGGCGCTCTTCCTTAAGAGAGCCGCGGATGGTTGAACTCCGATCACAGATTTGGAGCGGCAGGAAGCCATCCGAGGCGATCACTGCTAGAGGAGCGACCGCTCCTTCACCGCGAAGTAGAACGACACGAGCGCTGCTGCCAGATCCTGGGGCTCCGCCTCGAGGTTGTGGACTCCGGCGGCCGAGAGGATGGACTCGGCCTCCCTTCGGTCCGCGGACAACATGACCGCCGCTGCCCGGCCGTACATCTTTTCGACCGACGTCGCGGGCTCTGCGAGGGCGTCCTTCAGCTTTGCGTCGCCTACGCGAGCGAGGAGGACCATGTGTCGGCGCGTCAGGGGACCGAGGGCGGTCATCAGCTCTTGAGCTCGGGAGGCGTCTTCGAGATCGGTGAAGGCGACTATTAGGGAGCGTCTCTTCCACCGGGAGCCTAGATAGGCAAACGCGGCCCGGGCGTCGCTTTCGATCGGCTCGGCGACTTGGTCGTGCAGAGCTTCGATGATTTGGCCCACCTGCGTGCGCCCCTTCCGCGGCGGAATATAGCGCCGAACCGTGTCCGCGAAGACGAGTAACCCCACCTGATCGCCCGCGACATTCGCCGCGTGGGTAAGCATGAGCACCGCGTCGAGGGCGTGGTCCAGCTTCCGGATGCCGTTGACCTCGGAGAGCATGTGCCTCCCGACATCGATCACGAGAATGATCGACTGGTTGCGCTCCTGTTCGAACTGGCGGACCACTACCTTTCCTCGGCGCGCGGTCGCTTTCCAATCGATCTTTCGGTAGTCGTCGCCCTGCGCGTACTCGCGCAAGGACTCGAACTCCGTGCCTAACCCGCGCATCCGCGAGCGCCGAATCCCCATCTCGCGGAGGCGTCCCTTTTGCTTCAGGAGATCGAATTCGCGGAGCGCGAGCACATTCGGATACACCCGCACCGGCTCTTCGGTGGTCAACTTCGCATCGATCTCGACGAGGCCGAGCGGGCACTTGAGCCGCACGAACGTACCGCGGAAGAAGTCGCTGCCCCGCTCGTAAGGAGTGACCGTGAAGCTAAACTCCTTGTAGTATCCGGGCGAGATGCGGATCGGCCATTCTCGCTGGGTCGAATCGAATCCAGGGGGAATCTCGTCGCGCAAGCGACCCACGATCGTCTCCCCTCCGTCGTTCTCGATCGTCAGTTCGACCCGGTTTGCCGCCCGAACGGATAGCACGGGATCCATTTTTCGAGTTACCCGCAAAGCCTTCGGATCAGGCGCCAATCTGCTAGTGATATAAGCAGCCACCAGCAGAAGAATGTTATAAATAACTGTCAGGTATGCGCTGCCTGCAACCGTGGTCAAGGCGGCGATCGGGAGGCCGAGCGCGACGAGAGCCCAGAAGCGGCGGGTGGGGACCATAGGTTGTCCAGAGGTAGCATCTTCGGGTGGATCACGACCTTGCGGTGCTGAGCCCCGAGAAGACGATTCTAACCTATCGGCTGGCCGGACTCGGGTCGCGGATCATGGCGCACCTGATCGACGTGGTCTTGGTCGTCGCCCTGGAGATTGCGGGCTATGCCATCGCCATCTCGATGGGCGGAGCTTTTCGAAGCCCGGAGACGGGGATCACGATTGCGATGATCACCACCACCGCCATCCCTTTCCTCTACTTCATTCTCCTGGAAGGACTCTGGAACGGCAAGACGGTCGGCAAGTCGGCGTTGGGCCTGCGAGTCCGCATGGCGGACGGAACCGGAATCACGTTCGCGGCCGCCTTGGGCCGGAACCTCCTTCGCCCGGCCGACATCCTGCCCGGCACCTACTTCGTCGGATTGCTCGCGATATTTACAACTACGCGATCCCAAAGGATTGGAGATTTGGTCTGCGATACCGTCGTGATCCACGAGCGGAGGCCCACCCCTTACTTCGCCCCCGCGCCCCACGTGGCGGGCTATCACCCGCTCGAAGAGCGAGTTGGCGACCTGAGAGGCATGACGCCGACCGAGTACATTTCCCTCCGCAAATTCTGCGACCGGTTCCCCGAGCTGCACCCCTCGATTCAAGATAAGCTGATCCGCGAGGTCTTCCTGCCGATCGCCAGCAAGCGCGGCATCCCCGTGGTCGCGAATATCCACCCGATCTACCTCGCCGAAGCGGCGGTGATGAAATATGGCCGTTCACACGGAATGCTGTAATCCCTGTGGAAGGATTGTGGACAGTTGTGGGGACCGCGGATGTCGGGGGAAACCGCCCTCGCGTTGTGTCTCAAACATAGCGTTATTCACACAGTTTTCCACGAAGCGATTGGTTAAGGTTTTAACGCTGGCGAACTTAGAAAACCTCATTTATGCCGGGTTCAAACCTACACCTTTCGAGGTTTTCCACAATTGCGTTGCCTATAACAACAAATGAAGTCTTTCATGACTACCTACCCATTTTTAGAACAGGAGGGGGACAACTCGTCGGGAGCCATCCGATTTGGGCTGGACGTCTTAGGACTGTCGGATTTCCGAAACTATGGCCACGCGGCGGTGGAACTGGTCGCGGGCTTCAATGTCATCTCGGGACCTAACGCCCAAGGCAAGACGAACCTCCTGGAGGCGATCTACCTATTGTCGACGACTCGTCTCTTGCGGGGACAACGGGACGCGGAGGCCGTGCGGTCGGGGTGCGCTACGGCAAGGGCGGAAGGGCGGCTGCTCGGATCGACCACCACCATCTCGGTCGATCTGGCAGCGGGAGTTCGAAAGCGGGCTGCCCTGAACGGGCTGAAACTGCCCAGGGCGGCGGACTTGATCGGAAGGCTGCCAAGCGTCTGCGTGAGCACGCTCGACATGGAGATCGTCCGAGGAGAGCCTACCGAGCGGCGTCTTTTCCTGGACCTCGAACTGTGCGCGCTGTATCCCGCCTACCTTCGCCATTTGACGCACTACAAGCGGGCGCTCGACCAGCGCAATGCCCTGCTGAAGGACTCGCGCGAGTGGATGCGCCCGCCCGAAGATTTCGAAGTGTGGGAGCAGCAGCTCGCCGAGCACGGCTGGGAACTGAGAGAGCACCGCCGGACCTACTTGTCCGAGCTCGCCCCGTTCCTGGGTGAATCCCATGCCTACGTCGGCGCCGGTGAAACCCTGACCGCCCTCTACGAGCAGCGCGACGAAGCCACGTCGAGGGAAAGCAGCACCGAGCTCTTGGAACGAAGCCGGTCCGGCGACGTGGGCCGGGGATCGACCTCGATCGGACCTCACCGCGACGAGATCGCCGTCCAGATCGACAGCCGGGAAGCCCGCCTCTACGGGTCGCAGGGCCAGCAACGGACCGCGGTGATCGCGCTGAAGATGGCGACCCTCGAAGTTGCGCGGCAGGAGCTTGGGGCGACGCCGATCTTGCTGCTCGACGACATTTTTTCCGACCTCGACTCGCATCGGCGCGAGCATCTTGTTAAATGGGTGATGGAACGCGCGGGGCAGGCGGTGCTGACGTGCACCGAGGCCTCTGCGGTGGGGCCGGAGATTCTGAAGCGGGCGAAGGTGTTCGAAGTGAAGGCTGGGGAGATTCGAGAGGCATGAGGAAGATCGGCGGAATGCTGGGGGCCGCGATCGGGCGCGAAGAGGTCGCGCGGATGGTGCGCGCCAACATCGTGCTGAAGGAGTGGCCGGCCGTCGTGGGGCCGCTGCTGGCCGAGCGGTCGCATCCCGAGAAGTTCGACCGGGGGACGGTCTGGGTGGCCGTAGAGGGCAGCGCCTGGGCGCAGGAGCTGCGGATGTCGAAGGAGACGATCCTGCGCCGGCTGCGGGAACGGGCGGGCGATCCCTCGCTGTTCGCCGACGTGCGGTTCGGAGTCCGGCCCTTGCCCAAGCCGGGATCGGAAGCGACGGCAGGCCAGCCCGACCTGCCTACCCCCGAGGGCTCCATCCGGGAGATCGCGGAACGACGACTGCGGGAGTGGCCGGATGCGGGAGGAGCTTGAGCACCGTCCTCTGCTGGTTTGCGGCCTAGGACTGGCTCTCGGCCTCGCGGCCGTAGCTCACTGGCCGCTCTTCCTCTTCGTTCTCGTGTTGCTGGTCGCTGTCCGGCCGCCAGTCTTAAAGCTTGCCGGGCTGGTCTCGATGGTCTTGGGATTAGTTCTGGCGCCCGATCCGCCAGCTCAGGGTCTCGTCCAAAGCCAATTCTTTCGTGGTGAGGCGACGGTCGCGGCGATGCCGATCGAGAAGCCAGACCGCACTACCGCTGTGCTCGACTGGGGCTCGGCCCGGATCTGGACCGTTATGCCCGCCGGATTTCGAGCTTCGATGGGCGACCGGCTTCACGTCGAAGGCATTGCCGAACCGTTAAGTGAGGGCATGGACGATTGGGCCTTGCCGGAGGGCATCGTCGGCCGCATGCGGCTGGAGCCGGATCAGTTTCACCTTGTCTCCGAAGGCCCCTTTCTATTCCGATCGGCCGGGCGATGGCGGCAGAGAATGCTCGACCTTACCGACCAAAGCCTATCGCCCGATGATGCCGCTCTGATCGACGCGCTCTGCTTCGGCGCGACGGGAATGTTGGACGACGAGCGGGCGGCGGAGATCAAGACGACGGGCGTGGGCCACATAGTGGCCGCTTCTGGTCTGCATGTACTGATCCTCGGCGGGTTGCTGCTTGCCCTGTTCGGCCTGTTGCCGATACCCCGCGCCATCTCCCTCGGACTGGTGGCCGTCGTCTTGTTGCTTTACGCCTGCGCGGCAGGCCTACATCCGGCCATTGTGCGAGCCACGATCATGGCAATCATTGGATCGACGGCGTACCTATTTCGGCGGGAGGCAGATGCGCTTTCAGCGCTGAGCTTGGCAGCGATTCTCGTGCTCCTGTGGCAGCCGACGACGATCTACCAGGGCGGATTCCATCTCACGATCGTCGTCGTCGCCGCGCTTGTCTTATTCGGCCGAGTCCAGTTCGACGGGGCGCTATGGACGACGCCTAAGCGGATTCTTCGTTCGATTGTCGTCGCCTGGCTCGCGTCCGCGCCGATCATGGCCCTCGAATTCGGGTTCGTCCCCGTTATCGGGCTTTTTCTGAATCTGATCTTGGTTGTGGCCGTCGCACCGATTATCATTCTCGCGATGTTCGCGGATGTGCTCACTTTGGTCTGGCACGAGGGCGGGATGCATGTGATGCGCGCGGCGGGGATGCTTACCAACGGGCTGGGCTGGATGCTCGACACTTCGGGCGGCCAGAAGTGGTCATCCTTCGCCGCGCCCGCGTTCAGCCCCTATTGGCTGATCTTGCTGTACGGCGTGCCGCTGGTTCTTTGGAGGAAGCATCTCCGTCAGCCTTAAGCTCTGGATCCCGCTGGGGGTGGCGTCGGCTTGCGTTGGTTGGTGGCTGGGCTTTGGACGGGCCGAGCCGACCCTATTGGCGAGCCTCAGCGTGGGGCAGGGCGACTGCGCCGTGCTGACGAGCGGCGGGGTGACCGTGCTGATCGACGCTGGGCCGCGTCAGGGCACCTACGACGCCGGCGAGCGCCTCGTCCTCCCCGCGCTCCGCCGACTGGGGGTGTCGGGCGTCGACTTCGTCCTCCTATCGCATCCGGACATCGACCATGTGGGGGGCATCGTCTCGATCCACCGCGCGTGCCCCGAGGCCCGGTTCGCGGCCTCCGCCGAATTCCGCACCTGGCCCAGCATGATGGACCGTTTGAAGGAGGCCGGCATCGCCCCCGGCGAGGTGATCTGGCTGCCTGAGAACGCCGCCCTGCAGGTCGGCGACTTCCGCCTCCGCACCTGGTGCCCCTCCATGGCGGGGCACGAGAACGATAACGACGGCTCGATGTTCGTGCGCGTCGTCGACGGTTCCGCGACGGCGGTCTTCTCGGGCGACGCGCCCATGTCGGTGGAGGAGGAGGCCCTTGGCCACGGCAACTGGGCGGCCCAGGTCATGAAGGCGGGCCACCACGGCTCGCGATCAGCGACCGGCGCGGCCTGGATCGCGGCGGTGCATCCGTCGGTGGCGGTGCTCAGTTGCGGGCGGAACAATCGCTACGGCCACCCCCACCGCGATGTCGTGGATCGGCTTCAGGCGGCGGGAATCGAAGTCTGGCGCACGGATCGGCAGGGCGACGCGGTCTTCGACGTCACCCCGGCCGGGTTCGTGCTTCGTAGATAGGCCCGGTAGCCAACGGATAGATCGCGGTCTGGTGTCGAAGTTAACGTCAAAGGGCCAAGGAAGGGGGATGCATCCCTTCGCGATCACTCGCTCTCAATCGTCGTCACAGTCCTTGCTTCGGCATAATCGGGCGCTTGTGACCGATGCCGCAGCCCAATTTGCAGGAGCGCAAATATGGGACCTCCGATCACCGCCACCCCGATTCGGAGCGACCAGTCTACGACACGTGGATGGATCGCGAGATCGATTAGAAGTCCGACCGCAAACACCATCAGGCTACACGCAATTCCCGACAGCCAAGGGTGCCGCTAAATCCACTGCCTCTGACGCCTAGCGAGATCCGCCATGCGCTTTGCGCGGCGTGCCCTCTTCGCCCATGGCCGATCGTCTCGGATCACGTTAGGAGTATCCCTCGGACGCCATCTGAAGTCTTCTGACATGCGCTCCAAACGACGGGCACGATGTCTTCCCTTCGCCAAATCACTCCAACGTATCGCCTAACGGAAGAACTTTTGGGCGAAGGCGGTTAGCTCCATGAGCCAGGCGATCCCGAGGTGGACGATGACGCCCCCGAAAATCGAGCGGGTTTCAAGGGCTACGACACCTAGGATTAGGCCTCCGAAGAAGGAGCTCATCGCCTCGCCCATCGGCTTGCCGAAGTGGATGAACACATAGAACGCGGCCATGGGGAGGATCGCCGCGTGGCCGCAGACCTTGGCGAAGGCGAGGATGACGAAGCCCCGGAAGAAGAACTCCGTGAACACGAAATCGAGGCCGTAGACGATCTCGTAAACTGTGTACTGCAGGTTCGAAAAATGGGGAATGCCCTTGTTCGAGACGAGCTCGGCGCGCGGGTAGGCGTGGAGGAAGTCCCCCTGGAACGACGCGATCGCGACGAGCGGGACCATCACGGCGAGCATGCCGAAGTAGGGCTTCAGGTGGATGTTCCGGACGGTCAGCCCGTAGAGCGGTTCTCCGGGCTCTCGGGTGGCGCGCCAGTACAGGATGATCGGGGCAAGGCAGAGAATCCAGCGGATCACCGTGTCGCCGACGTTGTTCCAGAAGGGCGACGGGTTCCGGGCGCCGAGGACGTAAAGCCACGAGACGTCGCGCAAGGCGAAAACGAGCGGCGCCATGACGAGCAGGAAGTAGAACCGGCGGTTCTTCAGAAACTCGCGATCTTTGGCGAAGGCGGTCTGGATCGCGAAAGCGGCGAGGAAAGGGAAGCTGTAGAAGAGGGCGAACTTGGCGGCGGCCTGGGGCATTCCTACCGGCACGTCGATGATATTTCGCTCGACGTGGAAGGTGTAATTCGCCCAGATCGAGAGTCCGAGGAGGGCGGCAACGAGCCCGAACGACCAAGGATTGGCGGCCGTGCGGGCATAGTCGCGTACCAGATCGTAAATCTTTCTCATTTCGGGCTACGTGAGGATAGCCGCCAGGGAATGATTTGGTTGATGGAGGTGAATGGATCGCATGCGAGGTAGGCAAACGGTTGGGCGATAATGCCGATTGTGCTGCCGCTTAAATCCATCCTGGCTGCGCTCAACGCCGGTGATGTTCGGTACATCGTGGTGGGAGATCTAGCGGTGGCTTTGCACGGGCATCCTCGCCTTACCGTCGACCTGGACCTGGTCGTAGCGCTCGACCCGGAGAATGTCTTGAGGGCAATTCGCGTTTTGCAAGGAATGGGACTCGGGCCTCGGCTGCCAGTGCCCGCCGAGCAAGCAATTGGCGGATGCCGAACTGCGCAGGGACTGGGTTCAGAATCGGAACCTCATCGCCTTTACCATGCTCGACCCTCGCAATCCGCTCCTGATGGTCGACCTTATGGTGGCGTAGCGCCTGGAGTGGATCGAGCAGACGGCCCTGCTTTTCAAGGATCAGATTCTGGCGGAGCGTAAGAAGCGGTGGGCGACGGACGGCCTAGATGCCGCCTTTTCGGATTACTCCAAAAGAGAAGAGACGACAGAGCCGGGCTAGACGCACCGACAACTTCGACTATTTTCGACCACGGGGTTGACTTTCGGGCTCCGACCTGCCTACAATATCCCCTGTTGCCCGGCTTGCCGTGCAGCGAGAACCTTGAAAGCTCAATAGAGGAAGAACGTTCAGAATAGTTCTGACGGTTTCGGTGAACGACGCCGAAGCCGTAATAAAATCTCTTGTCAATAGAGAACGGTGGCCTGAGCCCTGCGAGCTTGTCTCGGTGGGTGAAGGATCTCGTAAGAGAAACACCAAACAAGTAAGTCAACCAAGCTCGATCTTTCGGGATCGAGATTTTTGGTCAACACTTTCTTCGGAGAGTTTGATCATGGCTCAGGACGAACGCTGGCGGCGTGCCTAAAACATGCAAGTCGAACGAGGTAGCAATACCTAGTGGCGAACGGCGGAGTAATACATAAACAACGTGCCCCGAAGACTGGGATATACGGCCGAAAGGCTGAGCAATACCGGATGTGGCAGCGTCTCGGCATCGAGATGCTATCAAATGGTTTTTCGCTTTGGGAGCGGTTTATGGCCTATCAGGTAGTTGGTGGGGTAATGGCCTACCAAGCCGACGACGGGTAGCGGGTCTGAGAGGATGATCCGCTCGAGTGGGACTGAGACACGGCCCACACACCTACGGGTGGCAGCAGTTGGGAATCTTGCACAATGGGGGAAACCCTGATGCAGCGACGCCGCGTGGAGGATGACGGATCTAGGTCTGTAAACTCCTTTTTCATGGAAAGACTTAGGACGGTACCATGAGAATAAGGACCGGCTAACTACGTGCCAGCAGCCGCGGTAAGACGTAGGGTCCAAGCGTTGTCCGGATTTACTGGGCGTAAAGAGCGCGTAGGCGGTCTGTTAAGTGTAGAGTGAAATCTCCGGGCTCACCCCGGAAACTGCTCTGCATACTGGCAGACTTGAGGGATGCAGAGGTTTGTGGAAT
>JBBSFL010000114.1:0-9249 GCA_038238735.1 Fimbriimonadales bacterium
TGGGGCACCTTTTGGTCCATGTACCAATCCATCAGTTCACCCGAACAAAGCCCGCACGCCTCAGTTCGGACCAGCAAGCCCCCGGGCGGGCAGGATGGCGCGGCTTCGTCCTCGATGCAAACTCGGCCCCCGCCGAGGTAGCGGGCAAGTTTCATGGGCGGAAGACGTACTTCAATCCGCGCCCTGCGCGGAGATCCTCGAACGTGGTCGCACCCTCGCTAAGCTTGCGCTCACCGGAAAGGAGCGGCGAAAGATCGAATCCGGGGTTGACCAGCCAGTCGAGTGCATTGCGAACCGCCTCGGTTCCGAAGTGAAACGGGCTCAACAGGGTGATCTGCTCATAGTGCATTTTGGTCGTGTCAAACCGGGCGCGCGACCCGCTCGGGCATCCGCCGAAGAGAACGATCTTGCCGCCCCGCCGCACGAAGTCGAGGCTACGTTCCCAAATCTCCACCGTGCCGGTGCATTCGATCACGACATCAAATTCGCCAGACGGCACTTCTTCGAGTTTCAGGGACTTCGCCCCGAATCGCTCGCCAACCGCCAACCGATCTGGATTCCTACCCGCGAGCGTTACATCCACGACGCCCTGCAACTTGAGCGCGGCCACGAACATGAGCCCGATCGCGCCTGGCCCGATCACCAGAACCCGGTCGTCTCGGCGGGGGTGCAAAACGCGCATCGCCTCGGCGACGCAGGAGAGCGGTTCGAGCAAGGCAGCCGTCTCGAAAGACAGGGAGTCCGGCTTGTGGAAAACGTTCCTTCGCGCGATGCGCTCGGGGATGAGGAGAAACTCGGCGTAGGAGCCAAGCACCTTGGTGGCCATCAGGCTCTCGCAAAGATTCTCCTGGTCGCGCAGGCACCAGCGGCACCGGCCGCACGGTGCGGAGTGGACGCCCATGATCGCCTCGCCCACCGAAAATCGAGCGCCCTCGCCTACGGCATGGACGACTCCGCTGTACTCGTGCCCGAGCACTCCGGGCATCGGGATTTGGGGATGGCCGCGAAGGAAAGCCTTCAGATCGGTGCCGCAAGTCGTCGCGGCGACGACCCGAATAAGGAGCTCCCCGTCCCGGGGAGATGGGATCGCGACCTCGCGCAGAGCCAAGCGTCCCGGCTCTTCCAAAACCAGCGCCTGCATGAGCGAAACCCCTGCTTCACTAGCCTGCTTCACGCCGATCGCCGTTTTCCGCTCCTCATCGCGCCCATCGTTCATCATTCAAAGCAAGATGCCCACCGTCGAAACAACCGTCTGGATCGATGCTCCGCTCCAAAGAGTCTACGAGATTGCCAAGGACAGCCGCTCGTTTCCGGACTACATGAAGGATGTGAAGAGCGTCACGCCCGTCGAATCTTCGGAGAATCGGTTCGTTTCCGATTGGGTCGGAGTCGTGCCGACGTTTGGCCTGAAGGTTCGTTGGCGGCAGGAGGACCTTTGGGACGACGAGCGCCACCATTGCGCGTTCCACCAGCTCAAGGGCGACTACGACCAGCTTGAGGGCAAATGGGATTTCCGGGAGGAGAACGGGGGCACGAGGTTCGACACGAAGCTGGACTACGAATACAACGTGCCGACCCTGGGGCCGCTGGTGAAGAAGGTGATCCACAGCATCGTGGTGAAGAACCTCGAGAACATCAACGAGTCGTTCAAGAAGCGGGCCGAGGTGGCTTAGGCCGTAGCCGTAATCCAGCATCACCCTGCAAATTCACCGGCAAGCGTCCGATAAATTTGTTGGGCGGCCGCGAAGGGCCTCCGGAACAGGAGATTTACGACCACCAATGTCGATCGAAAAACGATCCAGGGCTGATCAGGCAGTGAGCATCAGCGTCGCTAGCCGAATCACCGCCGTCGAGGTGCATACGCTGCGCTATTGGGAGAAGGAGTTCGAGCCGTTCTTGAACCCCGAGCGAACGGATGGCGGCCAACGGCGATATCGCCCCGAAGACATTCAAACCGTCTTCACCATCAAGCGACTGCTGCGCGACGAGATGTTCTCCATCGCCGGCGCTCGCCGACACCTTGCCAAAGCCTTCGAGATTCGGAAGGCGGCTTAGCCGCCATGGAGCCCCGCGCTCAGGAACTCGCCCGCCAGATTCGCGCACTGTGCGTGGACGGCGAATTCTCGCAAGTTTCTTCTGCGCTCAAGACGGCGCTCGCCAAGTTTCCTAAGGACGCCTCGCTTTTAACCGAGCAAGCCCGATATCTGCTTTACCAAGCGCGAGAGCAGGACAGCCTTAACCTTTTGCAGCCCTTGCCCGTCAGCGAGAGCGCGGTGGAAGTCGCTCAGCACCTTGCCAACTATCTTGGCTGCGTTGTTGCTACCTCCCAACGAAAAGGAAAGGCAGATGCATCCGGCGAAAGGGCTCTCCAAAAACTTTGGTCGAAGTTTGGCGTCAAGCCTTCCGCTCATACCGGCATCAAGATTTCTGCTTGCCTGATTGTGAAGAACGAGGAGGCGAACCTCGATCGATGCCTCTCGAGCCTCAAAGGAATTGTCGGTGAGATCGTCGTGGTGGATACCGGCTCGACCGATTCGACGATCGACATCGCTCGACGGCACGGCGCGATCCTCGGCGACTTCGAGTGGCGCGGCGACTTTTCCGCCGCTCGCAATGTCTCGCTCGATCTCGCGACGGGCAACTGGATCCTTTGGATCGATGCCGACGAGGAGCTCGTTGCTACGAGCGATCGAGCGATCCGAAATGCCGTTCAACGGCCCCACTTCGGCGGCTTTTCGGTTGAGATCGTCAACTTCACGGCGGACGGCAACGATCAGACCCAATACACCCACAGCCCGATCCGGCTGTTTCAGAACCTGCCAGGCGTGCGGTTCACGGGTCGCATTCATGAGCAGATTTGCCACGGCCTGACCGCGAAGGGCTTGCCCGGCGCCTCGCTGGAGGGAGCCCGCATCCTCCACTACGGATACCGACCCGCCGAGATGGATGCCAAGGGCAAGGTCGACCGGACCATCGAGCTGCTCCAAAAAGAGGTTCTCGAAAACCCGACCGAAGCCTTCCAGTGGTTTAACCTCTGCAACGCCTTTTTTGTCGCCAGCCGATGGCCGGAGTCGGAGCATGCGGGACGGCAATGCTGCCGCCTCCTCCGCGATGCGGATCCCTATGGGGCTCTGAATTATCAGTTGTTGATCGGAGCGCTCGCCAACCAGGGCAAGCTCATGGCCGCTCTCCGAGCGTGCGATGAGGCCGCCGCGAAGGGCTACGGCGGAATTCTCGTCGACTTCGAGCGAGCGAACGTTCACATTCGCCTCGCAGAGCCAGAGCAGGCTCTTGAAGCGATCGATCGCTGCATGGCCGCCGACTGGCCCGAAGGCATGACCGGCGACCGCTCGATTCATGCTTACAAGCGCCACATCGTTCGGGGCCAAGCCCTCGCCATCCTTGGCCGGAGCGAGGAAGCGCTGGAGATGTTCGACTGCGCGCTGTCCGTGATTCCGGGCCACGCTCCGGCGCTGTACAGCCAGGGCGCGACCTTGGAAACCATCGGCGAGTGGCCGAAGGCGCGAGAGAGTTTCCTTCAGGGCCGCAGCGACCCCTCAGTTCGCCAGCTTTGCACGAAGGGCGCGGCGCGTGTTTCGTTGCGACTGGGCCTCGCCCAAGAGTCTGCCGAGCTTTTCCGCGAAGCCTGGGAAGCGCAGCCAGACGACTACGATTGTTGGGTCGGCTGGACCGAAGCGGCCAACGCCTGGGGCAACTCCGACATGATCGTGGCGGCCTACGAGTCCTTCGTCGAGCGTCACGAGCCAACGGTCGAGATCCTCATCAACTGGGGCCGTGCGCTCCAGAAGGCCGGCTACAACGACCGCGCGATGGCTCTCTTCACCGAAGCCCTGCGCCGCGATCCAAAGAATGCTAACGCCTACTTCAACTGCGGTGACCTCCTCTATTCCAGCGGCCAATTTCACGACGCGGCCCATATTTACGAAGCCGGACTTCGACAGGATCCGAATAACGCCGACGGCTGGTTCGTGCTCGGCAACTGCTTCGCCCGAATGGAAATGGCGGAGGGCGCGCGCCTGGCCTTCAACCAAGCCATCCTGCTCGATCCCAGCCACCAGGCCGCCAATTACAATTTGGAATGCCTGGCGGCCTGACTGGGATGGTTGATTGGCGATCGGTGGCTGGCGCAGTCCAAAACCCAAACTGGTAACGTCATCCTATGGCGGGAAGGCTGGTCATCCTGAGCGGGCCGAGCGGCGTCGGTAAAGATTCCGTTCTCCACGCCTGGAAAGCTTCGAACCCGAATGTCCAGCGCGTGGTCGCCTACACGACCCGCCCTCCAAGAGTCGGTGAGATGGACGGCGTCGATTACAACTTCGTCAGCCGAAGCCGATTCAGCCAGTTGATCGACGAGGGCGCGTTTCTCGAGCACAAAGAGGTGTTCGGCAACAGTTACGCAACGCCTTTACACGACATGGAAGCACTTCTCGAACAGGGAAAGATCGCGGTTTTAAAGATCGACGTCCAAGGCGCATTGACCGCCATGCACCACCGCCCGGATGCTATCTCGATCTTCCTCCTGCCCCCCGACATCGAGGAACTCGGTCGCCGTATCCGAGGTCGCGGGACGGACGATCCCGCGGACATCGAAAGACGCCTCCGTCACGCCTGGGAAGAGATCGAGCTAAGCAACCAATACGGCCATCGCGTCGTCAATCGCGATCTCGGGGAGGCGGTGAGGGAGATCGAAGGAATCGTAAATTAACGATCGCAAACCAAGTAACGTCAATTCCCTACATCCTCACCCCCTCGATCAAACTATTGATGACCGCCCAAGTCGGGTAAAAGCGAAGCGCGACCGGAGGCAACCTTGGCCCGCTTTGAAATCTCGACCGAATACCTGACGAAGACGCTCGTCGACCTGCTGAACACGCCCAGCCCGACCGGCGACACCGAGTACGCCATCGGCTCCGTTCAGCAAGAGCTGGACTATATGGGCGTCAAGGCGACCATCACGACCAAGGGCGCCCTGATTGCCACTTTAGACGGCCTCAAGAGCGACCGTCCTCGCGCCATGACGGCTCATGTCGACACACTCGGTGCGATGGTGGTTGGGATAAAGCCGAATGGCCGGTTGAAGCTCGCGGCGCTGAATGGGGTCTGTTGGCCGACCGTCGAAAGCGAGGGCGTCAACGTCGCGACTCGCAGCGGCCGCCAGATCCGCGGCTCGATCGTGCTCAAAAACGGCGCGGTCCATGTTAACAAGGAGGCCGGAACGTCGGCTCGCAATCCGGACACCATGGAAGTCCGCCTCGACGAGCGAACCAACAACGCGGAAGAAACGCGGCTGCTCGGCGTTGAGATTGGCGACTTCGTGTACTTCGACCCGAGGGTCGAAAAGAGCGACGCCGGCTTCATCCGATCCCGGTTCCT
The DNA here is from genome assembly GCA_038238735.1 of Fimbriimonadales bacterium. Taxonomy (GTDB): domain Bacteria; phylum Armatimonadota; class Fimbriimonadia; order Fimbriimonadales; family Fimbriimonadaceae; genus JAFDWR01. The sequence goes on from JBBSFL010000114.1 coordinate 5,395, forward strand.
CGACGACAAAGCCTGCGTCGCTTGCCTGCTTGCGGCGGTGAAGGCGATCCGCGATTCCGGCACTACCCCGGCGCAGAGAACGACCCTGCTGATCAGCAATTACGAAGAGGTTGGCCACGGAGGACGGGACGGCCTTCCTGACGACCTATGCGAGCTCATCGTGCTCGACATGGCCTGCATCGGCGAGGGGCTTACCGGGGATGAGTTCCATTGCTCCTTGTGCGTCAAAGATGGCGGCGGACCGTATTCAAAGCGACTGAATGACCGTCTCCGCACCATCGCCGAGCGCCGGGGCATCGATTTGAATCTGGACTATTATCCGTTCTATTCCTCCGACGGCACCGTCTACTGGCGGGCTGGCGGCTCGGCGGAGGTCGCCTTGATTGGTCCAGGAGTTGACACGAGCCACGGATACGAACGAACCCACACCGAAGCGCTCGTCGACACGGCCGCACTTATCGCCGAGTATCTCGTCGAGGAGTGAGAATAGCCCGACTTGGTCTAGTCGATCTCGCCAAACTCCTCAATGTAGGCGGGCCAGAGCTCCTTCTGACGCCGTAGTTCGTACGCGATCGCGAAGGGTTCTCCGTTCGATTCATCCACCTGCGAACGCGTTGAGATCCGATCGACGTGGTGGCCAAGCTCGTGAAGAAAGGTGCCGAGCAGAAGGAATGCATGAACCTGACGAGACCTCAAGATCGCCCCTTCGGTCGACGGCGCGTCGATCTTCTGCAAAAGCCAATTCTTGCTGTCCCAGAAGGACATGGCCTCGTCTTTTGGCCAAGCGCTGATCTTTAGGAATGCCCGCTTTGTTGTACCGCCCGTAGGTATCTAAATCGCCTGCAGTCAGAACGACGGCGGTAACACCTGAGGCGGCTTGAGACCAGTCAGGAATTCGTGCGATCCACCTCCGAATATCCGTGGGACTGACGGCATGGTAGAAGCCCTTATGGGGCCGCTCTCGTTCGACCACCAGCCTTTCGAAACTGTGTTCGTAAGTATCGGGAGACAGGGCGGTACGGTTTTTCTTCTGAACCGTACCGTTCCGCACTCCGGGAGCGGACTTCCTTTGAACGTGCCGCACAGTAACCCTATGTACCAGCGAGGCTTTGTTTGAGCTAGCCCCTGCCCTTCAACAAATCCATCAGGCCAGGAACCCCGTTCGGATTACCCTTGAAATCCGGTTTCGGGAACCTCGGCAGGAGAGTGTCGGCGCAGGCCAAGTTGTAGGACACCACCGCGTGGTTCGTCCCCGACTGCACCAGGTACGGCCAAACGGCCAGGTCCAGACGGTCGTGCTGGGTGTGGTGGATGAAGTTGTAATCCGAGGGGCCGATCTGGGTGTTGAACGACTCGATCGTAAAAAATCCTGGCACGCCGATGGCGTTGAAGGAATCTTGGTCGCTGCCGATCCGCGTCTCGCTTGACGCGCGAACTGTGAACTTCTCCGGCATGTCGGGGAAGGCCGCGACGACCGGCGCGTAGGCGGCTTCCATCATGGGCCGCATTGACTCGGAGCCGTCGTATCCGCCCTGATAGTCCGTTCCGCCGTCGTCGACCAGGATGGCGGAGATCATGTCCATCTCCCAGAGATGCTGGAGAACATAGCCTCGCGATCCGAAGAGGCCTTGCTCTTCACCCGTCCAAAGGATGAATCGGATTGTGCGCTTGGGCTTCGCGCCAACCGTTGCGAGAATCCGGGCCGCTTCCATCGCCACCGACGACCCCGTCCCGTTGTCGAGGGCGCCCTGCGAGCCTGGACCGTCCCAACTATCGAGGTGCCCGCTCACGATGATAACCTCGTCCGGCTTCTCCGAGCCCTTGATCTCCGCGACGACGTTGTACACGGGAATCGGTCCCTTTCGCCACTTCTGGTCCAGATTGAATTCCAGGGTGACCGGCTTGCCCGCCGCGAAATCGGCCTGAACCTTGTCCATATCCGACTTCCGAATCGTCACAGATCGGTCCATCGGATGATTCTCGAAAGTCTTGTCGCGCCAATTGCCGGACGTAACGCAAAGCTCGTTCCGAGACGGATACACCTTGCCCGCGATGGGGATCGTGGCCATCGCTTGGGTAATCGCCTCCTGCGCCTTCTGCTCCGGCGTCAGCTCTTGCGCTGGGGTGCCGGGACGATTGCGTCTGAACGGGGCCGGCGCGTCGAACACGATCCACGCGCCCGCCATCTTTCCCTTGACCGCGTTCAGCTCGTCCATCGTCTTCGGTGCTTTCAGGGCGATGGCTTTCAAGGGTCCAGCGGTGCCCTCGCTCCAAGACGGCGAGGTGTACTCGAAATCCAATCTCTCCGGAGAGACCATGCGGCCGGATCCGTGGGTGCCCCGGTCGAAGCCGACGGGAAAAGTGCCCCACTGTTCCAGGTGCACGTTTGTCAATCCCCAGCCCTTGAACTTGTCCATCGCCCACCTTTCGGCGCGGTCCAAACGGGTCGAGCTGGTCAGCCTCGCTCCGGCGCCTGCTAGTTGAGTGAGGATGCTTTGAACTTGCGAGTGGTTCTTGCCTTCGTCGAGGATGCGCTGGACCATCGCCGGATCGCCTTGGGCGCTCGCGAAGGTGGCGGAACCCAGTACGAAGCCGAACAACGCGGGAAAGAGAGAAATGGATTTCATAGAGAGATCTTAGCTTTGACTTTACGCCAAAACTTCATCGTATTTGGTATGGAATCCTTTACACTGGCGCCATGAAGATTCTGCTTTGCCTCCTAATCGGCATGTGCCTCGCCCTCGTTGGCTGCAAGTCCGATCCCGTCGTCGGCACGTGGAAGTTGGACACCTCTTCGGTGCCCAATTTCGACAAGATGCCTCAGTCCATGAAGGATCAGTTTAATAAGGGACGTGTGACTTTCAACGCCGATAAAACCATGTCGAGCGACGATGGTTCCGGCAAGACCGAGAAGGGTACGTGGGAGCTGAAGGACAAGACGGTGACGATCTCGGGAAGCAAGATGAACACGGCCACCTTAACCGACGATGGGAAATTGCAAATCAGCGTTATGGGAACAACAATCAAGTTCGTTCGAGCATAAAGGTTGAAGCTAGCCGTCCGAAACGGCTATTCTTCCTCAATGCGAAATTTGACGCTTCTTCTCGCTGCCGCCCTATCGCTTGCCGTCGTCGGCTGCAAGAAGGATGAGCCGGCTCCTCCCACCACGTCTCCGATGGTCTCGCCGACGGTTACTCCGACCGACTCCGGTGCGCCGACGATGAGTCCAACAGAGAGCCCCACGGCTCCGATGACGGGCGGCGACAACGCGAAGGTCGTCGGCACCTGGAAGTTCGATGCGAACTCCATTAAGCTCGGGGCCACGAAGCCCGAAGACCAGAAGGGCATTCCCGCTCAGACCGACGCGATGAAGAAGAGCATGGACGGCTCGACCATCACCTTCAGCGCCGACGGAACCTTCTCGGTCTCTAATCCGAAGGGCAGCCCGGATACCGGCAAGTTCACGGTTAACGGAAACGACATCGATATGAAGGACGACAAAAACTCGGGTCCTGCGCCGAAGGCTACTTTGTCGGCCGACGGATCTAAGATCTCCTTCCACATGGACAACGATCGCCACACCATCGACTTCGACGCGGTCAAGTCGTAAGTCCTGCCGTTCATTTAGGGCCGGCCGCTTTTGCGGCCGGCCCTTTTTGCGTCTTTTCTAGGTTCAAACTGCTCTGTTTTGTGGAGGGTAGACCTATAGGCTATTGGGTCTGAAGGCGGGGGTCCAAGTTCCTGGGACCTTTCATATGGTGGAGGGGGTGTCCTATGATCTTTCCATGCGAAACCTTTCCGTTCTTCTCGTCGCCGCTCTCGGACTTCTCATGGTTGGCTGCAAGCCGGGCAACA
>JBBSFL010000115.1:0-9225 GCA_038238735.1 Fimbriimonadales bacterium
AAGCCCTGGAGTTGGCCATCTCTCCCCATACGAGCATTCCCAGCTTGTCGCACCAATAGAGCCACCGCGGATCTTCTACCTTTTGGTGCTTGCGAATGCCGTTAAATCCAAATCGCTTTGCCCATTCAACGTCCGCCTTTAGCGCCGCATCAGAGGGCGCGGTCATGTAGCCCTCGGGCCAATAACCTTGGTCGAGGACCATCTTCAGATAGATCGGCTTGTCGTTCAGCCACATGTGGCCCTGCCGTAAGGACACGTTCCGCAGGCCGGCATAGGACGATATCTCGTCCAGTACATCACCGTCTTGCCCGACCAGCCTCACCCGAAGATCGTAAAGATGGGGGTCCTCGGGGGACCAATATTTGGCCTCGGGCACCCGAATGAAAAGCCGGGCGGCCGCTCCCCATATTTCCTTGGAAAGGCTGGTGACAACGTGCTCGCCGTCGAGCACGTCGATCTCCACCGTCCAGTTGGAAGAGGGAGCATGGAGGAACACCTTGATCTCGAAGCCGCTCTCGTGCAAGATCGGCGTCACGCGCAGGCTTTCGACGCGAATCGGTCCGATCGGCTCGAGCCAAACCGTCTGCCAAATCCCTGTCGTGCAGTAGTAGTCGATCCCGTGGGGCAGCCCGCTGGTCGACTGCTTGCCCCGAGGTTGGAACGGGTCGAGTTCGTCCACCACCCGCAAAGTGAGCCGATTGGTCCCGGGTTTGCAATAAGGCGCTACATCGAAGTCAAAGGGAACGTGTCCGCCTTTGTTGTGCCCTACCTCTACGCCATTCACGTACACCGTGCACGAGTAATCGACGGCTCCGAAATGGAGGAGAAGGTCGCACCCCGCCCATTCTGGCAGGCATTCAAAGGATCGCGCATACCAAACGACCTGGTGGACTCCCTTGTCGTCAATGCCAGACAGCTCAGTTTGATAGGCGAAAGGAACTACGATGCTGCCATCAAGGCGCCGTCCGTCCTGCCATCCGAGCTGCAAACCACGCGAAGCGTGATCGAAAGCAAATTCCCAGGCGCCGTTAAGGTTCACCCACTCGCGCCGCTCAAACATCGGCCGCGGATACTCTGGCCGGGGAAGTTCTGTCTGCATATTGCCCTTATAGATACGAAGGGTTGTGCCCAAACGCAGGTCGTTTAGGTTTGTCGCGCTCTTTTTTGGCAACGGAAGCACAAAAACTTGGCCCGCCTGGCTGCTTGGTGTAAGCAATTTTGCAGGGAAGGTCAACGCAAGCGTTGACCTTCCATACACCAGGATGCTAGCGAAGCGAGGCTTTGCCGTTGGATTTCGAGTCGAGCACTCCGTTCGAACCCGTAACTGTGGCGACCTTGATCGGAATTGAAACCTTGGTTCCCTCGTGAGAAGCTGCCTGCCTTCCATCGACGGTCGATTCGTACTTGATACCGATCGTCGTCTCCGGCTCCTTCAGCAGCAACCGATTCACAAGTTCGACGCCTTGCATCAGTGTGTGGTCTGTGTTGCTCACTTCGTACTTCCACATTCCAAACCGGCCCCGAGAGTAAATGTCGAGATTTTCGAGATAGGGAATAGCGTTAGACAAGATTCCATCGCGCTCGACCGAGGGCGTCGGGTATGAGTACTCCGCCTCGTACAGCCACGTATCCACGATGTCCTTCCGATCCGCTTCCTTCAGGACGCCCGCGTCAATAAGCCCTTGGATCGTCCGCTCGACGATCGTGTCCCGGTCCTCGGGCTTGAACTCGCTGTAGCTTGTCTCGCACAGGAGGGAGTAGTGGGTTGCTGCGTCGGGCGTCATGTAGGGGCTGTAGTTGCTCAGGAATGTGACCCTGTAGAACGGGCAATTGTCTTCGGGGAAGTATGTCCAAGACTTAGTGGAGGGGCAGGGCTGCTTGATCCCCACTCCGACCATCAAGCCGCCGGAGTGTCGAAGTTTCCCGGTGGCTGCTTCGATATCCTCATGGATCGACGTCATCACGCCATGACAAAGAATGTCGAGGGGCATGGTCGAAACCAGAATGTCGTAAACCGTTTTCTCGCCAGATGCGAAAGTGAGTTCCTTCTTGATCGGATCAACCTTGACGACCTTTGCCTCGTTGACGATGTGATCCTTCAAGACGGGAGCGAACCGGCGATAAAATTCGCCTGTTCCACCGAAAAGAGGGAACTTGAACATGTTGTTCGGACCCCAACCGAAGTCGTCCTGTCCCATAACGAGGTTTTTCAACGCGCGATTGAAGTCGATCATCGCAACGCGCTCTCCGATCCACTCTTTGTTCATCATCGAGAGCGGGTGGGCCCAGACCTTGAAATTGTAAGGGTTCATGAAGTGCTTGGCGATGCCGTCGCCGAACACCGCGTCTACGAATTGCTGGAAATTCTTAGCCTCGCGGTGGTCCCGGTTCGTCTGCGCCTCAATCAGACCGGCCATGCACTCGAACGCCGCCTCCGGCGGGAGGTGTCGGATGTTGTTCTGAAACGGATATGGGACCCATTTGTCGAACATTCGAATCCAACATTCGCGGTTGTTCTCCTGGTAATCCGATCCCATGAGCTTGTCGAAGACTTCGTCGTAATACTTGTAGTGGCTGAACATCACGTGGCCGCCGATGTCCCAGGTGAAGCCCGCCGAATCCTTGAAGCTGTTCGCCAAGCCTCCAACCTCTGGTCCGGCTTCGTATAACACGAAGTTTCGGTACCCCAGCTCCTTAAGCCTGTAAGCCGCTCCGAGTCCCGCGGGACCACCTCCTACGATTACGATCTTCTTATCCATCTCTTCTTTTGCTCCTTTGTTTGCTACTTCAAGCTAGCTTTCGATCTCATAGCTGGCTCGTTTTCGGTCACCTCCGCGATCAACGCTTGCATCCTGGAGACAGTTTTGTCCCAGGAACTGGCTTCTGCCTTTACGACACCCCTTCTGATCCGAGCCTCGTCGGGCCGCTTCCAGACCTCTTCAATGCGGTCAATGAAACCGCGTGCGTCCTTCTCGATGTAAACCAGGTCGTCGTACTGCCGCACCACGTCGGGCACTGGGGTGCTGATGACGGGCTTGCCGGTGGCCAGGTACTCGAGAGCCTTCGTAGGATTGATGAACTCTGTCGCTTCGTTCAGGGCGAAGGGCATGATGCACACGTCGAAGGCTTTGCAGTACCCCGGAAGTTCGCTGTAGTTCCGCCCCCCCAACCAGTGGAGGTTAGGCGCCTGAGGAAAGGCTTCAGGATCAACCTTGACTACGGGACCGACCATCACAATCGACCAATCCGGTCTGGCTTTGGCAATTTCTTCGATCAAGTCGTAGTCGACCCGTTCGTCGATGACGCCAAACCATCCAATGATCGGCTTGGGCATTTCCTGAAGATCCTTTGGGGTAGGCGTCGATTCAAGCCTTGCCTGTCCGAAGTGTTCAGATTCAACGCCGCACCCAAAAAAGTGAACGAATGGGTGGTGCCTTTGCTTTTCGAGCCAGAGCCCGAATCCGCCCGTAAAGACCACGGATGCGCGCTTCAACAAAAACTGTTCCGCCTCGACGAGTTCGGGAGGAGCACCTCGGAATTTGGAAAGCTCATCCATGCAGTCGTAGATGACGCCGCTGTTCGCGAAGTAGTCGAGTGACCAAGTGGCATCCATCGGCGTGTAATACCAAAGGAGCGGAAGATCGAACTCTCCCTTCATGTTGAACGAATCAATTGCACGGCGTGCAAAGCCGCGCAGGATGTCCCCGAGCCGCGGAGATCCCCTGAGGCTTTGATCCAAATGAGCAGCAGCGACCATGACCTGCGGCGCCACTGCGTCCATTTCGAGCCACCCCTCTGCACCTTCTGCCAGATCGAAGTAAGGCTCTTCAATGAAGAGAATCGGATGGTCTATAGCGAAGCGACTCAGGAACTGCTGAGGTCTCTGCCAGACGAAACTCCAGCGAAGGTGACTAAAAACGACGATCCCTTGGCTGCTTTTGGCGGGGACGGACAAAAACGAACGCTTCGACAGTTCCGGGCGAGACTCCAAATTCTCCATAAACATTTTCTCCTCGCGCCGTGAAGACAAGGCGGACGCCTCCTCATAGGGACCAGGGTCGTCTACTGCGCGGGAATTTTGACCACACCGCGCAAGATTTGTTCCAGGCGGGAATTAGCGAGATCGTGTCCCTTGTCGAAACGACCGAGGTTGGCAAAGACCTGGCGGGCACGGCGTGCCAGCTAGGAAGACAGGCTGACGAGACGCGGGGTAAATCGTTAGACGATCTCCGGTTCGCAGCCTGTGTATTTATTAGTAGGCGTTCTCGCCATGCTAAATGCTTTCGATAGTTTCTCGGCTGTATGAAGACGGCGATACGCTATCAGCTCGAAAACATCCCCGCAGCAAAGCAGTAGTCATTTCCTAAATGTGGACTACCCCTTCTTTCTTTTGTTGGAATCTGGAAAGCGTTCGGACTGCAGAGATAGCCGGGCAGGGCTAAACGCCCCGCTATGTAGTTGAATATCACGACACCCTTGCCCTTTAACGGATGACAGTGCCATCGAGGGGTTTCCGAGTGGCCCGTTTGATTCGGGGCCTTCCCTCGGCGGAGTGAGGCTGCGCGCTTTTTGAGATCTGAGCAGGCGATGCCAAGTTACATCGCAGCACTAGTTCGCAGAAACGACCGGGCTCATCGGTCCTCGCCGCTGAGCTTCTTATTGATTTTGCTGATCTCTTTGACCCACCTATGCCGCTCGGCGTGTTCCAGATCGAGGATCACGTCGAGCGGCCAGTGGAAGTGGTAGGCGATGTACGCTACCTCCTCGTGAAGCTCGTCCGAGGGGTAGCGGGCTAGTTTCCCGCCGCTTCCTCTTCGGCCCCTTCTTCGGGTTCTTCGAGAGAGACCTCGTTGATTTTCCGATAGAAGTCTTGGAGGAAGGCGAGGTCGGCCGAGAACATGTTCTCGATGACCCCGGTGTCGATCATTTCGACGGTGCCCAGTTTGGTGATTACCCTCGCGAGGAGGATAATCACCAGATAGGCTTGGTTGCTTCGAACGCGAGGGTCGCGAAGCGGCGCGATCTCATCGAGCGCGGTCGCCAGGCGCATGCGTCCTTTGCGGTGCATCGTGCCGTTCGAATCCACGTAGCCGCGAGGCAGCGTGAAATCGAACTCCGTCTGCAGTCCGCCTTTTGCGGGAGGTCTATTCATTAAGATCTAGCCTACTCTTGGGTAACGGTGTCGACGCAGATTTCCATCTCTTCGACGGCCATCTCGTTCTTGGTGGCGTCGAGCATCACGCCCTTCAGCTTGCAAGGCCAGCCTCCGGTGAAGTGATAGCGCCGCACGACCTGCATATCCGGGGAGTACAGGGTGATCGTTCCGTTCTTGCGAGCTTCTTGGATCTTGCCGTCTTCGACAAGTTTGCGCCACTCGTACAGCTTCTTGTCGTCGGTCAAACCGCGTCGGAAGGTGACGTTGGAGTACTTGATGTTGCCTGGGATCTTGAAGATCGTCGTCGTGCCTTTCGGCCCGGCGTGCGTTACTTCGACGACCTGGCTTTCGCTGTCGAGGCCGGTCACCTCTTTGAATAGTGCGTCTGTGATGCCATCTGTCTCCAGATGCCAGCGCATCGCGATTAGGGTTTCTGCTGCCATATCTTTCTCCTAGGTGAGCGGCTTAAGCCTCGCTCTTGTCGCTCCCGCCAGTCCATTGACCCATTCGGATGATCACGAATTCGGCCGGTTTGACGGGGTTGACGCCGACTTCGACGTACAGCCGCCCGAGATCGATCATCTCTTGCGGGTTGGTCTCGTCGTCGCACTTCACGTAGTAAGCGGAGTCCGGGGTTTGGCCGAAGAGCTTGCCTTCGCGCCACTCCGTAAGGAGGAACGCGCCGATGTTGCGGCGAACGCGGGCCCAGAGGTCGTGATCGTTCGGTTCGAAGACCACCCACTGCATGCCGCGCTCGATGGACTTCTCAAGGTAGTTGAAGAGTCGCCGAACGTTGACGTACTTCCAAGACGGGTTGCCGACCGTGGCGAGCGTGCGCGCGCCCCAGATTCGGATGCCGGTGCCGGGGAAGGTGCGGATGCAATTGACGCCGTTCGGGTTGAGAATTTCTTGCTCGCCCTTGCTGACGTTCCACTCGAGCGCCATCGCGCCCATGAGGGTTTCATTGGCTGGCGCCTTGTGAACTCCGCGCTCGTTGACGACGCGGGCCCAAACTCCGGCGACGTGGCCGCAAGGTGGGCAGTGCGTCTGATAGCGCTTGCCACCCTTCTTGTTCAGCTCGTCGATGACGCGAATCCACGGGTAGTAGATCGCGGCTTGGCCGTGATCGCAGCCGCCGAGCTTGTCGAGCGTCGTGTCTCGCATCTCCTGCGGCGTCTGACCGGGGAGCGGATCGAGAATGCACATCCGGTCGCCCATGCGCTCGCAATACGCGATCAGCATGTTCTGCACGTCGAGGATCTGCTGCTTTCGCTGCTCGTCCATGACGATGATCTCGGGGCCGACTTCGGCACCATCGATCGCTTCGCGGCGGAAGATGCCGGCCATAAGGTCGGGAACGCAAACCATGTTCACGTCTTCCAGCGCGGAGAGCGCGCCGAGACCGGTGCGCTTGGCGTCGTCGCCGACGAACTCCTCAGGAGTCACGTTTGCGAGCTCGGTCTGTAGAGGCATCATTGCCGGGAGGCTGCCACCGGGCACGCCTTCGACGCCGCCGGACAGATTGAACGTCCGAGCCTCAGGCCGCTCGGCGGTCGCCGTGGCGGTCGGGGTCTCGATGATCTTGGATTTGATCGAGCTGAGGTTGGTGGCATCGAGCGGAGCCTTGGCCGTGCCGAAGGTCTCGGTCTTGTCGCCGTCCGTGACCTTCATGATGAAGCCGGCGACGTCGCCTTCTCCCGCATGGGTGATCTCGACCTTGACGTCGTTGCCCGCCTTGCCTTCGTTGAGGGCGCGAATCGTTATGCCGTTTAGTACCGTCTCGGAGCGAGTTCCGCCTACGAGCGCCTTCTCCGATCCCCCGGTCTCCTTGAAGAGATCGAGATCGCTCTGACGGGCGACGCGGACGATGTAGGCGCGACTTCCGCCGTTATCGTAGTAACCGCGAACCGCATACGCCAGGTAGCTGTCGTCGAAATACGGCTGGTAGCCGAGAGGGATGTTGTAGTCCTTGAGGAATTGCGGCCAGCTTTGAACCTGCACCGGGCTTCGCCCGCCCTTTCGCTTGGTATCCAGGGCATCGCCGATGGAGCGCTGAGCGAACTCCATGAGGCTGCGCCGCGAGTTTCGCTTGGCGCTCAACAGTTCGAGAACGCTCTTACCCAGCTCCTTGCTGAGTGCGCGAAGAACTAAGTTGTCCTCTTCGCAGAAGACGCGGCAGAAGTCGCTCCACGAGCTGATAAAAATGGGTTTATTGAATTCGCCGCTCTTTGCGAATCCGATAAACGCTGCAGTGTTGGTGCCCACACCTTCGATCGGCTTGGGACCACTATCGATTTCTTCGACAAATACGCCTGGCGCCAGATATTCCGGCATTGGATACCTCCCTCTACCAAGTTGCAATGAACCTGATTGCCGTCAGTATAACACCCGATCAATTTGCGGGCAAGGAGAAACTACAGGAAACTTCGTAGAACTCGAAAAACTCTCACCGGGGGTTCACTTCTTGACCTTGGGCTTGTCTTCTTTCGGAGCTTCGCGAGGAGCTAGCGTGGTCGTTGTTTCGGCCGGCGTTACTGTGACCTCACCGACTCCGGGGACGAAGGCGGTGACCGTTTTGACCGGCTGTTTCAGGTTCGCGAAGACGTACAGGCCGTCGCCGTCGGTGGTCGTCTCGTGGTCGCCCGCTCGCACCATGACGAAGGCGGCGGGCTTGCCCGAGGCGTAAGCGAGGCGGCCCGAGATCGTGGTGACCTGCTTCCGGCCCACGTCCATCAGCCCTGGAAGCTCCATGGCGGTCGTCGCCGCGTCGCGGAGCTCTCGGTTTCGCTCTGCGTCGGCGAGGGGAGCGAGGGTCACGCCCAAGGGCTCTAGGAGATCGGGGCGGCCGATCGGCGGTACGTTGGCGGGAACTTCGATGGTCTTGTATCCGGCCAGTCGAAAAAGAAGAGTAGTTCGCCCAGCGGGCAAATCCAACAGATAGAAGAAGCCTCGGTCGTCGGAGTGGACGGTCTTCTCCCGGCCCTTGGCTTCCACCGTTACTCCCACGAGTTCTTTGCCTTCGGGATCGCACACAACGCCTGCGGCACTCACGCGGGTCGTCCTGACGCTTAGAGGACGCTGCGGTCCGTTGGGAGGAACACCCACTCCCAAAGCGAGAACCGCCTCGCGAACGAGCCGAGTGACGTGAGTCTCGTATGGGTTGAAAGTGGCGGTGGCGACGAGGCCGAGCGTCGGTCGGAGCCGTCCGTTCATGGCCTGCCAAAGGCGGGCGGGATCCTCGTGGGCGGGATGACCCGGCTGCGCCACGGCGAGAAGCACCCCGTTGTCCGGGTCTTCACGCATGATGTCGGTGAGATAGCGAGCGGGCAGGACGGGGGCGCGAAGGAGGACGCCCAGAACCTCGGTTAGCAGCTTATGCTCCGCGGAGGGCTCATCGCCCGCGTGGACCGTGATCAAATATGCGAGGTCCAGCCGGATCGGGGCACGCCGTCGCTGCACCGTCTCCTCGTTCGGGCTTCTCTCCGCGAGCATCCGCTCGTGCTGGCGCAGCTCGACATTCTCGCGAACGTCGTGGAGATACAGGTTGATCGACGGTTTCTTGGGGGGATTCTGCTCCAATGTCGCGGGTGGTAGAAACGTGATCTGGTCAGCCGCCGTGATCGACGGCCCCTCGAGACGCCCGAGTTCTCCCAGTAATAGTTGTCTAAGGCTCTCGTCGACTTCTTGAATCATTTCGCTCCCCTGCCTTTATAGCGCAAGTTGGGGCCGGAAGCAAGCGCCTCTCGGCACCTACTTAGCCCTGGAAAGCCGACGCTGTCCAAAAGGGCCGAAGGGAAGGCGAAAAAAAACCCCGGTTCTTCCGGGGTTTAGGAGAGGAGAGTGCGGGGCTCGGTTCTCGCTGCCTTATTTGAAACTGGAAGTCTTCGTGCTCCGCTGTCTACTTATCGGCGGATTTCGGGCCGTTTGTGACACGCGGCAAAAAAACTTCTGAAATTGCCTGGAAAGGGGTTGGCGGGACGCACGTCGGGACCCCTTTTGGGGAGTGCGCGACCTTGATCGCGCTTTGTTTGCGGGCGAGCTTGCTTGGCCCTCGCTCTAGGATACTGGCG
>JBBSFL010000116.1:0-9221 GCA_038238735.1 Fimbriimonadales bacterium
AGATGCCCCGCGACCGCCAATTCCGCCTCCTTCCAACCCTGGCTATTCGCGTCGGTCTTGACGATCACCGGCCCCTGCCAATCGTCGTTGTGGCGGACGAGGTGGCGGCTCACCAAGCGCTTCGACAGATCGGCCTGAAAGGCGTTGATTGTGACCGGGAACTGCCGCATGTAGGCAAGGTGATCCACCGGAACCTTCGTAAGATCCACGTGCTGGATCGCCACGTCCGCGTTAATTGCCGGGCCCGGACCCTGCTGAACAACCACCTCGATGCCCTGCTCGTGCCAAAGGTGCACGATGTGGCGCAACGTATAGCCTTTCGCGTCATCGAGAGTGCCGTGCCGATGTACGAGGATAACGACTCGGGGCATGGGAGTTCAGCCAGCATACTTGCGCAGGGGATAGGATTACTCCTTCAGAGGCTTGTCCACAACCGGACGTGGGCCGTTGGCGAGAGTCCAGCCGGTGGCGTAGACCGTTCGGGCAACTTTCGCCATCTTCTCGAAGTCGATCTTCGCGACCTCGTCGGACACTCGGTGGTAGTCCTCATGAACTCCGTCGAAGTAGAAGATGATCGGGATGCCTTTGTGGGCGTAGTTGTAGTGGTCGGAGCGGAAGAAGATCCGCTCGGTGTCCTTCGGGTCGTCGTATTTGTAGTTGAAAGCGAGCTTGAGGAACCCGGCGTTGACCTTCTCGCTGACTTTCTGGAGGTCCGTGCTCATCATGCTGGAGCCGACGACGTACACCTCGTTCGGGCCGGTCAGGACCTTGTCGGCGGGCTTCGCGTCGCCGGCGGGCTTGCTTCGGCCGATCATATCGATGTTGAGCTGGGTGATCACGCTCTTGAGGTCTACCGTCGGGTGATCGTTGAACCACGCGGAGCCCCAGAGCCCCTTCTCCTCGCCGATGTGCCAGACGAAGAGCAGCGAGCGCTTCGGGCGCGGGCCCGTAAGATAGGCGTGCGCGATCTCCAGGATTGAGACAGTGCCCGACCCGTCGTCGTCGGCGCCGTTGTAGACACGGTCGCCGCTGGAGGTGGGAGACCGCATTCCGAGATGGTCAATGTGGGCGCCGAAGGCGACGTATTCGTTCTTCAGCTTCGCGTCGGCGCCGGGCACGATCGCGACCACGTTTCGTGTGTAGGTGGTTTCCTTGTGATCGACCACGTTGAGGGTGATCGACTTCGAATCATTTAAAGCGAAGCCCTTCTCGGGAGCATCCGAACCCTTCATCGCGTCGTCGGGCGAGAGCGACTCGCCGGCGAGGATTGCTTGAACTAGGGCTGGCCCCGCGCTAACGTTGACGATCGTTGGGTCAAGCGACTCCGGCGTCATTCGGCTCAAACGATTCGCGGTCGCGGCGTCCCAGCCGGACAGGGACGAAGGCGTTGGGATCGTAATGATCGCCAACGCGCCCCGCTCCTGAGCCGCCACTGCGGGACGCTCGACATCCGGCGCCTGCCCGCTCCGGAAGTCGGCGAACGTCGTGCCCGCGGGCATGCCGGACGCCACGACGACGATCTTGCCTCGCACATCCAAGCCCGCGTAAGGGTCGATGCCTTTGCTCTTCAACACGTACCCGTGGCCGACATAGACCATCTTGGCCGAAGCCGAAACGCCTCTCGTGGCGATTCTGAATCCGTCGCCGAAGGTGAATGCCTTCCCACCGAGTTCGATCGAGCTCTTGTCCACGTCCAAGTTCCGCTGCACGAGGGGAATCTTCTGGAAGAACGTGCCATCGTCTCCGGCAGGCTGGGCGCCCCACAGCTTGAGCTGCGTAGCCACATAAAGGGTCGCCGTGTCGAGCCCGCGCGAGGGAGTGTCGCGGCCCTCCATCTCGTCGCTGGCGATGAATTCAAGATGGTCTTTCAGCCGATCCGGAGTGATTGCCCGGTCGTTGCCGATGTGCGCCTGCCCAAACGATGTGGCAGTGCAAGCGAGAAGAGTGAGGAAAAGAGTGAGTTGTCGCATCGAAATAACCTTCGCTTCAGGCATCTTACAGCACAGGGCAGCAAATCCTGCCGGTGAGGTATTCCTAGGTCGAGGATGCAGAGTTCGAGGGTATTCGCCTACCACAGGTTCGGTCGACTAACGGAATCGGTAGGAGGCGCACCGCTCGGCTACGAAGAGCTCACAAGGATTCTCGAAACCGAACCGGAGTCTCACCTGATTCCGCACGATCTTCACTCGCTTGTAACCGACTATCTCAGGGGCGACGACATCCGGGCTCAGCTTCCCGACGACGCGACGATTGTGTGCACCTGCGGGCCATATGCGCAATTCTACTTCTACCTTCGCGAGGCGATCGGCGGCTCGTTTCGCATCATTCGGGATGTCCGAACCGCATGTTGGAAAACCTACCTGCTGCAAGAATCGCTCTGTCGCCCGCTCGAGCGCCCCGGCGATGTTCTCGTCGTGCTGTCGCACTATCTAAAGCGTTTTCTCGAGGGAAAAACTCCGTCATCTATCGATTCGGGCAGGACCGTGGTCGCCTATCCTATCCGTCCTTTCCTGCCGCGCCGAACAGATGACGGTGTCCACGACGGTTACCGCGTTGGCTATCTGGGCAGAATCTCGGCGGACAAAAACACGCGCACGGTTCTGAAAGTCGCCGCCGAGCTTCAGCGACGCAGACAGGATGTCGAAATCCACATGGCTGGTCCTTTTTATCCGGCGGAGAGCGGCATTGCAGATCGGGAACAGTTGCACATCGCGGCTCTTGCCTCGAGTGTCAATCTAGAGAAGTTCGTTTATCACGGGGACTTGCCCTATGAGCAGGTTGGACCCTATCTGTCGTCTATCGACGTTCTTTACTTCCCAGCCACCTCGAGCCATGAAACCTATGGACGGGTGATCGCGGAGGCCACGGCGGTCGGGGTCCCAGTGATCGCGGCAGATTTTGCAGCCGCGCGGGAGTTGCTTCCGGCCGGCAATCTCGTTCCGGTCGAGTATTCCGTTCCAGAATGGGTCCCGTCTGTCCCCATGTTTTCGTTCGGCCGGCCCAATTTGGAGCAATCGGTTCAGAAGCTCCTGGATCCGATTTATCAGTTCATCCTCCGTCCCGTGGACGAGGTCGATTACTATCGCCGTGCAGTCCTCGACGGTCAACTTGAGCCGAATGAGGGTCCCGTCGCCCCATCGGTAGATTCGTTCCTAGACCGGCTGGAGGTTTCTGATTTGCCATTCTATTCGCCCGAACAAGCGCGCACCGTTATCAAGGACTTGATGCCGCTGTTCTCCGCCTTTCATGGCGACGAGTATTTCCCGGACACCGCACGGACGGCCGTTTTGACTGCGGGAAACGCTGACCACGTAACTCTCAAGCTGATCGAAGAACGTTACAGCCGGCCCGACCTGAAATGGCAAATGCGGATGTCCAACTTCTACTCGGCGAGCCTCGGTTTCGATCCTAAATACCGATTCCGTTGAAGCGACGTATGTGCGTCGAGATCCAAATCGGCTATCAGTTTCTATAGGCAGAAACCAAACGGTCCACTTGAGCGTTATATACTCATGTAGTTGAGCATATAGCTATCATGGCAAAGGACTTCTATTCAATTCTCGGCGTGCAGCGCAAAGCCGACACTAAAGAGATCAAGACGGCTTACCGTAAGCTCGCGCGCAAGTATCACCCCGACGTCAATCGGAACGACAAGACGGCGGAGGCGAGGTTTAAGGAAGTAAGCGAAGCGTACGACGTCCTCAGCGACCCTGAGAAGCGGAAGATGTACGACCAATTCGGCGACCAGTGGCAACAGGTCCAGGCCGGAGGCGGTGCCGGCGGCGCCGATTTCAGCCACATGAACGACTTCACGGGGGGCGGCGGGTTCTCGATGGAGGATCTGTTCAAGAACTTCCTCGGGGGGGACGAAGCTGCGCCTCGTGGCAGAAGCCGGGTTCGGTTCACAAACATGGAGTCTCCGCAGGGCAACGATGTCGAGAAAGCTATCGAGATTCCGCTGGAGGAGATCGACAAGGGGACACGTCGCACGCTTACCTTTCAAACGATGGACGCTCGGCAGACTCGCGAGGGAATCAGCACCGTGCCCACGACCAAGAAAGTGGAAATCGACATCCCGGCGGGCACGCCGGACGGCGGGAAGATCCAGGTTCGCGGCAAGGGCGCGGCGGGCGTTAGCGGGCGAGCGGGAGACCTTTACGTCACCATCCGCTGGGCGGCGAACGCTAACTTTCGATCTAAGGAGTTAGGCGTTCTGGAGACCGACGTGTCCGTTCCCTTTCACGTCGCGGCGCTTGGAGGCGAGGTCAAGGTCCAGACTTTGCGGAAGCCGCTTACGATGACTATTCCGGCCGGAACCCAAGGCGGACAGAAGTTTAAGCTACCGAAGCAGGGGGTCGCGAAGATGGACGGTACACGGACGGACCTGTACGCCGTCATCAAAGTGGCGGTGCCGAAGCATCTGAACGAGGAGCAGAAGAGGCTCATCCAACGACTCGCCGAACTCGAACAAGGGGTAACGCCTTGAGAACCGAGCACCAGCCCGTTTACATGATCGGGGTGGCGGCGGCGTTGTGCAACGTTCACCCGCAAACACTTCGTCAGTACGAGCGCCTTGGTTTGGTTGTGCCGTCCCGGGTTGGGGCGAAGAACCGGCTTTATTCCGAGAGCGATATCAGGCGCGTCAAGCAGATTCAGCGATTGACTCAAGATATGGGCGTCAACCTTGCGGGGGTGGAACTTATCTTGCGTCTTCTCGACGAGATGGAGGACACGAAGTCAGAGATGGAGCGCAGCTTCCTGGAATACGTCGAGGAGGCCGAGCGCCGAATCCAGGCGTTCATGTCCAACTCCCACATCCCGCTCCGCAAGGACGACCAGCTTCTACCGGTGCCAAACTTCCGCCGCCGCCCGCAGGCCGAAGTTTAGTTTTTTCTATGACTCGACCGGTTCCACGGAACTTGGGGCTAGTTTCTGATTTTCCTGATTTTTGTTGGTGTCTTTCCTGCAGTTTTCCCTGTTTGCGTGGATTCAAGGAATTAGAAGGGGCCAGAGGCAAAGGATTATCGTTAGTTCACAGTTTCACAGTTTCACAGTTTCACACCTAACTTTTCGCTCAATCATCGACTCGCCCAACCCAAGATCAACGGCTTCAAAATTTTAGGCTTGCACTTCCTTGTAGTCGGGAACCTGTTGTTGTCAACCTAATCTGGATCAAAAGGAGGGGAATTTTGCTTTGTGCGTTATTCATCGCTCCTTAGGCTGCGGCGCGTAGCGGGTCGAGTCCAGCGCTAAGGCAAGCAGACTTGCGATCCGGCGATGTATTCGGGCGGCGCTACAGCCGCGTATCTACGGGCTCGCTCTCCAGAGCGAGAACCCTGAACACGCATTCGTAGCTCGGAGAAGGGGCTCGTATTGGACGAAACGCTCCCAGCCCTTCGATCCCTAGAGCAATCTCGCGCGACAAGACGACGCATGCGATTCAGACCGTGTTCCCCTTCGCTTCTTCATAAGCAGCGCCGCGATACCGAGGGCCAGGGCGAAGACCGAGGATGGCTCTGGGGCTGGACCCATCGGCTGGGCCCAGAAGGTCGCACCCGCGATATTCGTGCTGTTGACCAAAGCGCCCGTGTCAGGTGCTCGGGTGAAGAAGTCTCGGCCGAGGTTGCCGACTCCCATCGTCACGTCGACGTTGGCCTCGGTGAGTATGGTGCTCTTGAGGTTCAGGACGAAGTTGCCCGTCCATCCCGCTTCTTGAATCTCGAACCGCTGGGTCGTGCCGTTCGAGCTGACCCAGTTGATGCCGGGGGTGGTCGCTCCGAAAGTTGTGCCGGTGAAGCTGACGTAGCCGGGAAAGTTGATCTCGATGAACGGGTTTGAGACAGAGCCTGCGTCGCGGTTGAAGGATCCTCGGTAGGTCCAGGTGCCAGCGGTCTGCTGGCCGTGCGACTGTCCCGCGCCTCGACCGAGGCCATCGGCCTGGTAGGCGGCGCTCAGCTTTCCGGTGACAATCTGATTGAACCCGCTGCCCCAGAGCCAAGTGAGACCAGCAACTTCATCGTTGTCGATGACCGTGCTCGGATGCTGCGTGTAGTCATTTCCAGCCGCGTTGTACTGGTTCATGATGTTGTCCTGGTAGGACGCGTCAGTCTTGTCGACGGTGGTGAGGGAGTTGAGCTTGCGGTCGACGAATTCGTCGTTTGTTGCGTTGTAGAGATCTGAGAGGCCGAGCATGTGGCCCATCTCATGCTCCATGGTCCAGGAGAAGTTCTCTTGGGTCCAGGCGCTGCCGCTTCCCGTGAGTTTGCCGAAGGTGATCTCGGCGTAAGTTCGGCCGCCGAACCCGTAGCCCTTCATGTAGGCGCCGTTGCCGAGCGGGCCACCTGCGTTGATGTTCGGATCATAGTTCAGGCGCACGAGTCCGGCGCCATTTGCGAGGAGGCCGGAGCTATCGAAATCGAACTTGCCCCATTTGGACCAGTCGGTGGAGGCGGCGGTGATCGCGGCCGTCACCCAGGCGGCTTGGACGCCCTGGGGGAGGGCATTGAATGCGCCGAACTTACCAAATTGGTAGCGGACGTTGGCCTGGTTCGGATACGCGGTTCCGGCAAGATCGTAGATGCTGGCGCGGTCGTTTCTTCCGGCACTGACGCTCAGGAAATCGTAGGCGAAGGTGCTCGCGACGAGCGCGCCGCTGAACGCCAAGGTAAGGGAAAAACGCAACATCGGAGACTCCTTGCTGTCCCGCGTTCTGCAACAATTCTGCCCCCGCAAGACGACGAGGCTAGTCTAAAACTTCTGCGTTAAATTGGGTGCCGATTCAGCGGAGATCTGGCAGTTTTGCTGGGCTCGCCAATTGTCTGCTGGAGTTTCTTCGTTCACAGTTTCACAGTTTCACACCTAACTTTTCGCTCAATCATCGACTCGCCCAACCCAAGAATCAACGGCTTCAAAAATTTGAGGCTTGCACTTCCTTGTAGTCGGGAACCTGTTGTTGTCAACCTAATCTGGATCAAAAGGAGGGAATTTTGCTTTGTGCGTTATTCATCGCTCCTTGGGCTGCGGCGCGTAGCGAGTCGAGTTCAGCGCTAAGGCAAGCAGACTTGAGATCCGGCGATGTATTCGGGCGGCGCTACAGCCGCGGATCTACGGGCTCGGCGGAGGCGAACTCGATCGGCCTCGCCGGCTCGGAGTAGACCTCGCGGGCGTCCGCAGGCTCCGACGCGAGCCGTCATGCGGAACGGGATCGTGGCATATCTGCGCCGAGAGCGCCGGGATAAGAAGCGGGCCGGGTACGCGCCGGTGGCCTTGCCGCTCGCCGACTTCTGCGAGATACCGACGACCGAGAAGGGATACGACGCGGTCGCCGATCGCGAGGTCCTCGCCGGAATTGCCGCCGCCGCGACGGATGCCCAGCGCCCGACCCGATACGGGAATCTGCGGCTAGGCTTCGTGGAGGAAGAATCCTTCGGAGGCTTCTAAGTCTGCTTGTCGGAGTTCTTCGCGTCAGGACTTGCGCCCGACATAAGCTCCGAAGAAGCGAGCCATCGCGCCCCAGACGTCCATGTAAGCCGCCTTGCGCTTAACGTCCTTCTTGGCGATCGACTCCTTAAAGTTATGGTAGGAGATTTCGCCGAGGGCCTCATGCAGGGCCGCCGAGACGGTCTCCCTCGGGACGATGAACCGGTACCGGTAATCGGCGGAGGCGTCCTCGAATATCGCGCCCTCACGGATCAGGAGCGGGCCGAAGAATCGCTCGATATCGCCCTCGATACGTGCCCGGACCAGAAGCCAGCCCGACTCGTCCCTATGCTGGACGATAGACACGAAAGAATCATTTCGGAATACCCACACGCCCTTCAGTATACGCGGCTCCGGTCCGCAGAAACCGCCGGAGGATTCCCGCGCGGGTATAATAGAGATATGGCGCATGATCAGTTAATACACTTCCGCAATTCCGTCACCGGAGCGGAAGGTTACATGGCGGGTGCCCCGCTCCGGCAAGCGGTCCTCCAGGCCTAGGCCGAGTACGAGAAGGGCGACCTCGATAGAACGACCTGGAGGCGGTCTACGGCTTCCTAATCACCGATTCGACGCCGACCTCCGCCCGCCTAGGGTTCTGGATCGCCGAGTACGTGCCCGTCAATCCATGGTGACCTGGAAGGTAGCCGGGTCTCGCGCCGTCCGAAGTAGCTAACATCCATCCCCACGATGCGATCAAGGCCTTGAATGGGCAGGAGCTTGCGCAGCAGTTTCCCATCTCCGCATCCCAGATCCACGACGCTCATTGCAGCTAGCTTGCGAACGGTTTCGACGATGCGATTGTGCCGCTGTGCATGCAGCGATTCCTTCCGCTCGACCGTCTCTTCGGGAGCTACGTACGTCTCATCCACTTCAGCTTCTTCGGATTCCAAAGACTCTTCGATATTGGAAAGCTGCTCAAGCGCTTCGCGCATGAGCGAGGGCTTGCGGCCAAGGAAGCTGCGAACGATCCAGTCCTTTTCTGGGTGGTTCGGCGACCAACCGGCCCCTTTGACCAAGAGCTTGTCGACCTCCGACTTGTCCATGTGGTAGTGCTTGCGTGCATCTAGAACCGGGATCAGCAAATACAGGTGCCGCAGGGCATCGCTCAGACAAACAGTCGCGCGGAGCGTAACGTCGAAGTACGGGCTCTCGCCCCACTCAGGAAACTTCTCGTCGAGGGCGAGTCTGCGGGTTTCGATACGGTATCCCAACGGCTCGAAAAGTCTTTCGATTCGCTCCGCGCCTGCCCGGCAAGGCAGAACGGGAATGCGCAGTTCCAGCGGGATCGGCGTCTCGGCGAGCTCGGGTCGATCTTTGCTGCGGCCCGTCATGGCGGTGCCGAAAAGCTCGACAATCGCTACGCTCAGAAAGGAGCTCGCCACATAGGGTCGGTCGTTGACATATTGAGCCAACGAGCCGCTTGCCTCTCCTTTGCCACGTACGAGGCCCACGGGATCGATATCCACAAGAACAGCGGCCGTGCATTTCTCGGGCGTCGCCTCGGGATAAGCGACCCATGCCGTGCCAAATGCGAGTTGGACCTCATGCAGGCGCCCAGGATTCTTATGCAGCAAATAGCCAAGATCGGTTGCGGGCTCGTGGGTTGTGGTGATCAGGAGCATGTAATCAGAGGTTGACGATACCTCCCTTCAGTTCACATCCTCAGTTCGGTCGGACACTGATCCACCCATCCACGGCGTGGGTGCAACAGGCAGCGCGCCCCTGCTTGATTTCTCGCC
>JBBSFL010000117.1:0-9136 GCA_038238735.1 Fimbriimonadales bacterium
GGTCAGCCCGCGGCCAAGCGCGTAGGTCATCAGCTTCTCGGTAAGGCAACGCACAAATTGGTCCTTACGAGTAAGCATCAGGGCGCGGAGCCCTTGCGGCCCGCGGAACCGGGTGCCGTCCGGCATCACTCCGTCGCAGTCGATCTTGGCTCCCGCGTCTTCGTCACGCCACCGGCCCATCGCGTCGAAATTCTCCAAACTGAATCCGATCGGGTCGAGCTTGGCGTGACACGAGGCGCAGTCCGGATTCTTTCGATGCGCTTCCATCCGCTCCCTCAAGGTCTTCGCATCGAGCACCTTCGTAGCGTCGCCAAGATCGCCTACCCCGGGAGGCGGAGGAGGCGGTGGCGTGCCCAGGAGGTTGTCCAAAACCCACTTACCCCGCTTCACGGGCGAGGTCCGCGTTGGATTCGAGGTCACCATCAGGAAGCTGGCCTGGGTCAGAAGGCCGCCGCGTCTTCCGTCCGGCAAGTTCACCTTGCGCATCTGACTGCCCGTCACCCCGCCGAGCGCGTACAGCGTCGCCAGCCGCTCGTCCGCGAAAGTGTAGGGCGCGTCCAGGAAGTCGATCACCGAACGGTTCTCTCGCACAACGTTGGCGAAGAACGCCTTCGTCTCCCGCGTCATGTCATCGCGCAGGGCCAGGCTGAAATCGGGAAACGTCTTCGGATCCAGCGTGACCGACTGCAGCTTGCGAAGCTCCAGCCATTGCGCGGCGAATCCATCGACGAGGGCCACCGCGCGCGGATCGGCGAGCATCCTATCGACTTGCGCCTTGAGAGTCGCCGGCTTGCTCAGCTCGCCCTTGGCGGCGAGGGCTTCCAATTGGTCGTCGGGCATCGTGGACCAAAGAAAATACGATAGCCGTGTCGCAATCTGATAGCTGTCCAAGGCTTCCGTGCCCGGCGTCTCGACCTTGAACAGAAAATTTGGCGAGACCAAGATCGCGGTCAGCCCAAGCTGAACCGCTCGTTCGAAGCTCTGCCCGCCGTCCGAGGCTTTTCTCGCTAGCGTCACCAGGCGGTCGAGTTCCTCCTTCCGCAGCGGTCGTCGATACGCCTGGCCGGCGAGGTGGGAGAGGATCGCTCGCAGATCGGCGCTCGTCGAACCCGGCGGAATAAGATGCCGCTGGGACAACGGCACTTGGCCTCCGTCGAGCGGGCCCTCCACTTCGACCGCCGTAACCACCATGTTTCTGTCGCGGTCTTTCGGGTTTGACGCCGTCGGCTGGTAGTAGTCGTTCAGAAACGAAACTCCGATGCTCGTCTTGCCGGCCTCGGTTTCAACCGGATACTCCAGGGTGATGGGATTGGCGGCCGTTGCGGTGAGGTCGGTGGGTCCGATCCGACGTCCCCTGAATTCCACCGCCATCCGAACCGGCTCGGGACCAGCCTGGATTCCGTACGCGGTGATGCGGATCTTGTAACGGCCGGATTCCGGGAACGTGTGATCCGCAAACACCGAAGTGTTCGACATCAGTAGAGTTCCGTCGTCGAACCCGATCGCACTCTCCGAGATTCGCCGAAGGCGGTTGCCTTCATACCGCGTGACCCGGTCTTCTGGCGCTACGATCGCCTTGGTGGCGATGAGTTGCGCCGCGCGCAGATACTTCTCCATAAGCAAGGGCGAGATGGAGAGCACGTCCCCAATGTTGTCGAACCCGTAGCCCACGTCGTCGGAGGGGAAATCCTCGGAGGGACGGAAGGCGACGCCGGTCAGATCGCGAACGGTGTTGTCGTACTCGAACCGGTTCAGGCGTCGCAGAGTCACGTGAGGAAGCCCGTCTGATTCCTTAGAGGCGGTAAGGCCCTTAATCACGCGGACCGCCACATCTCGCTCGCTTTGAGTGGGCGCGGGCCTTCCTTTGGGAGGCATGTGGCCGATTGCTAAGTTTTTCGCGACCTTGCTCCAGACCTCAGTCGCTCTGTTAGCTTCGGCGGCGGTTTTGTATCCGCTTAGGTCGAGCCCAGCCATCGCGCCGTCTCCACTGTGGCAGGATAGGCAGAACTTCTTTACGAGTGGGACGACGTTTCTTTCGAATGTTGGCCGGAGTAGCACCTTTGCACCATTCGAATCGCTCGGCGGCGCAAACAAGCCTGCCACCAAGAGGGCACCCCCCAGCAACAGGCTGGTCCCCTTCAGGCCGCCGATCCACGCCATAGTCTATTGTAGGCTACAGATTCAGCCGTTCCGGATCGGGACCGTCCTGTCTTTCGTCAAGACAGCAAGATCGGAGAAGCCACTTCTTTCGATACCTGCGACAATGCTTCCATGGATGCAAGCAAGTTGCGCGCTTGGCGATCCCACGGGCAGGGTCTCGATGGGAGCCTCTTCGGCATGTCTCAGCGCGAGGTTTTGGTTCGCTCGGGTTGGACGCGCTCAGTTGGCGGGGCGAATCCGTATTTGTCCGTCCATGCCCGGTCAGGCGCTTCTCGGGCTGAGATGGACCAGGCCGTCAAGGACCTGCAAATACACGAGCTTCCAAGTGCTCGGGGCTGCACCTATGTGGTTCCGGCGGAGGACTTTGCGCTTGCCCTCAAGGTCGGGCAGGGCTTCGGCGAGGAAGCCGAGATGGCGATGGCAATCAAGTTCCTTGGTGTGACATCGTCGGAGATCGACGTGCTCTCCGAGGCTGTCATCGAGGTCTTATCGAAGGGCCAACTTGATCCGCGCCAAATGAAGGCCGAGCTGGGCGACAAGGTTCGCAGTCTGGGCGAGGCCGGGAAGAAACGGGGGACGACAACGACTTTGCCTCTCGCCCTTGGCCGGTTGCAGGCCGACGGGCATATCCGGCGCGTGCCCATCAATGGCCGCCTCGATCAGCAGCGCTACGCCTACACTGCTTGGAATCCCAGCCCGCTGTCTGAGTGTTCGCTGACCAAGGAGGAGGCGCTTGCCAATTTGGCGGAGGCGTATTTCCGTTGGGCAGGACCGGCTCGGGTTTCGGAATTCCAGGTTTTCTCCGGGCTGGGCTTGAAGGCAGCCAAGGATGCCGTGGAGCCGTTGGGCCTGATTCCCGTGTCGCCTGGGAGCGACCTTCTCTTGCATCCCGATCAGGCCGACGACTTCCATTCTTTCGAATCGCCGAGCGAGCCTCGCTATGTGCTTGTGGGAAGCATCGACGGCTTGATGCACTACCGCCGGGAAGTTGAGAGTCTGGTCGATCAGAGTGACCTTTTAAATCCCAGCCTGTTGGCATCAGGCAACGAGCCGGCAAACTCTCTGTTTGAGATCAACGACCATGCGATCTTCGATCGCGGACGGTTGGTCGGGTTGTGGCAGTACGATCCGGGTCGGGCCGAGATCGTTTGGGCTTCGTTCGCTCCTCCAGACGCGGCTTTGAAGATGGCTGTTGCGGAGATGGAGGTTTGGATCCGCGAGGACCTGGAGGACGCGCGATCGTTCAGCCTCGATAGCCCGGAGTCGCGGCAACCAAGGCTGGATCGGTTGCGGGCGTCTTAGGCCGCTCTACCGACCGCAAAGTCCACCTCTCCCCCGCAATGACCCATTTTGCCGAGGTGACCCGGAATCTGTGATTTTCTGAATTTTGGATGAAGTCTTCTTCGGCGTTATCCGTTTTCAGCGGGGCCCGCCGTATCATGGGCGAATGGACGGCAGGCGGGTCGAAATGCGGGAGAGGCATAGCGTTGCTTTGCGCTGGTTTCACTGGCTGAACGTGCCGCTACTCGCGACGATGATCTGGAGCGGGCTACTCATCTATTGGGCGTTCGACCCGTACGAGATCAAGTTGTTCGGCCACACCTTGTTCCATTTCTTTCCGGACGCGATCTACAAGAAGCTGGGCGTCGAGGGCCGATTGGCAGAAGGACTCGGCTGGCACTTCCTGTTTATGTGGCTATTCACAATTAACGGGGTCGCTTATGTGTTGTATCTGACTTTTTCGGGCGAGTGGCGGCATTTGGTGCCAAAGAAAGGCTCTTTCAAGGAGGCGGTGCTTGTCTTCCTGCACGACATCTATCTGATCAAAAAGGCGCCGAAGATCGAGGGATACAACGGCGCGCAGAGGTTCGCCTACACCGGGATCATCTTTGCCGGGGCGGGGTCGGCGGCGACGGGGCTGGCGATCTACAAGCCTGCTCGTCTCCAATGGCTGACTAATCTAATGGGCGGATACCAGTTCGCGCGGATGCTGCATTTCATCCTAATGATCGGATTTCTCCTTTTCTTCGTGGTACATGTGATGCAGGTGGCGCGGGCAGGTTGGAATAATTTTCGGGGCATGGTGACTGGAAAGGAGTTGGCCCCGGTGGAGGACCCGTCATGACCGACGATCCTGGCGATCTTGGGCCCGAAGCTCCTGGCGGGGCATCGGATTCGGGGGGTGTCGAGCATCTTGGCTCGAACGAAGCCTCGCCCTCCAATGATTCGGGGGTCGACGACCCGGACCGAGCCTCGCGCTCCATAGATATTTCCGATCCACTTGCCGACATGGCTCGGGTTTCGCGGAAGGGCTTTCTTTGGGCTGGGGCGGCACTTTTGGCCACGGGGGGAGTCTATTGGTGGCTCGACACGCGCAGGCTGGAGGGCGGGAAGCCTTGGCCTTTCCGGCGGGCGTTCGAGGTCAACGAGCGGCTCGCACGGGCTCTAGGACAAGGCGAGGCGCGGGGGCTCACCGAGAAGGATGTCTCGGCAGACCCCAGGGTTAACGGCATGGACGGCCTCGCTGAGGTCGATCCGAAGGATTGGAGGCTGCGCATCGAAGGGATCGGGGACCCCAGGGTCCTTACGATCGAACAAATTCGTGCTCTTCCAGCGAGCGAACTGATCTCGGAACTGAACTGCATCGAGGGGTGGACGCGCGTGATGCGATGGCGGGGGGTGAAGGTGTCGGACCTGCTCCGGAGCCTTGGCATCAGTCCTAAGGATCTGCCCGCGTACGTCGGATTAGAGACTCCGAAGCGCGGCTACTATGTCGGACTCGATCGCGAGAGCGTCCTGCATTCACAGTCTCTACTGGCTTACGAGATCGACGGGCAACCGCTTTCCCCAGATCACGGCGCGCCACTTCGCCACGTCTTGCCGATCAAGTACGGCTACAAGCAGCTCAAGCATGTCGGCCTGATTCGCTTCACGGCTGACCGTCCCGACGATTTCTGGGCAGAACAGGGCTACGATTGGTACGGCGGCTTCTAGGCGTTGGGACCCCGGAGCCTTCCCTGTCACGGACGACGCATAATCGTGGAATGCGCTTCCGTACATCCGCCCTCCTGATCGCCGTTGGAATCGGCTATGCCTTGATCGCCTGTGCCGGCCGGCCCAGTGTCGAGCAGGCGGCTCAGCCTCCAGCGAATACGGGGACCGGATTGAAGGGCGAAGGGGTTCCAGCTTTCTGGGTTCGGCCTGGATTCCGTGTCGACTTAGTGGCCAAGGTGCCGAATGCAAGGTTCCTCGAGGTCGACGACAAGGGCGACCTGTTCGTCACGCGCCCCGAGTACGGCGACATCCTGACGATGCGGGAGAAGAACGGAAAGTGGGAGCAGGTGGGCACGTTTGTGTCGGGGCATCCGACGGTTCACGGCATGCATTTCTCCGGGGGCTGGCTCTGGTTCACGACTTCCGGAGGTGTGTTCAAGGCTCGCGACACGAACGGTGACGGGGTCGCCGAGGAAGTGAAAGACATCTGCCCCGAGGGGAGCTTGCCTCACGGCGGGCATTGGTGGCGCTCCATCCTCGTGACTGCCGATGGGTTTTTCACGAGCATCGGCGACGCGAGCAATATCTCGGATTTGCGGGAGTCCGATCGCGAAAAAATTTGGTTCTTTGCTCTCGACGGCAGCAGCAAGAAGCTCTGGAGTGGGGGCATTCGCAATACAGAAAAGCTGCGCTACCGGCCCGGCACGACGGAGCTTTACGGCTGGGACCAAGGCAGCGACAACTACGGCAAGACCTTCGGCGAGCAGTCCGGAAGGAATCAGCCGATCACCGACGAGATACCGCCCGAGGAGTTCAATCTCTACCTGGAAGGCGGATTCTACGGGCACCCGTTCATCATGGGGAATCGGGTGCCGCGCCAGGAGTGGATCAACAAGCCAGGCGTCGATCTAGTCCAGCTTGCGAACGACACAAAGATTCCGGCTTGGTGCGCAGGGCCGCACTGGGCGGCGGATGGCTGGACTTTCTTGACCAAGACTGGATTGGGCGCGGATTTCAAGGGGGATGCGTTGGTTGGGTTCCATGGGTCTTGGAACCGCGTGCATAAGGCGGGCTACCGAATCGAGCGCATCCTGTTCGACAAGGTGACGGGCCGGCCAATGGGCGAGCAGATGATCGTCGGATGTTTGACCGATTCGGAAGGGGTGCTTGCCCGACCGGTGGACTGTGTGGAGATGCCGGACGGGTCGGTGCTTTGGAGCGACGATCAGTTCGGACGGATCTATCGACTGAGTTTGTCCCGATAGCAGGAAATTTGGCTGGCTTCGTTGGCGCCTCAGTGTTGATCGAGCCCTCCTCTTAACCGAGTGCGTCGCTCACGATGATTGCCTCAGCGTCGAGCACCTGGAGTTCGGGGCCCTGTCCAAGTCGGGCTAAGATTTAGGAAACCGGCAATTCTGGCAGGGTGACTACAAGCCGGTTGGATTACCATGGAAGCCGAGGTATTTCAATGAATTTTCGAAACCAGATTCTAGTCGCCTGCGGCGCTCTCGTGATGATCGCGCCGAGTGCGAGAGCTGCCGTGTTCATTTTCGATGTGAATCTGGACGGGCCTTCAGAATCGCCCCCGAATGCCTCACCGGGCATTGGAAGCGGGACGGTCACAGTCGACTCAACGGCCGTGAACATGCGTGTTCAAGTGTTCTTCTCCGGACTCCTGGGAACCACGACAGCGTCGCACATCCATGCCGCGACAGCGGTTCCGTTCACGGGTACGGCAGGTGTAGCGACGCAGACCCCAACCTTTGCTGGATTTCCCCTCGGCGTTACAAGCGGATCCTACGACAACACGTTCGACATGACGCAGACGGCTTCGTACAACCCCGCGTATGTAACTGCGAATGGAGGGACGACGGCTTCCGCTTTTGCCGCGCTGCTGACTGCGATGCAGGCCGGAGAGTCTTATCTCAACATCCACACGACGGTTTTTCCTGGTGGCGAGATTCGTGGCTTTCTCCATCCGGTTCCGGAGCCTTCGAGCTTCATTGGCCTGGGTGTGGGGATGGCAATCCTGGTGCGACGGCGCAAGAATCGCTAGCCATGTCAAGGAGGCGGACCTGGCCCTCCACCTCATTCGCAGCGTCGGCTAATGCAACTTAGGCATACTTTGACCATGCCTGAGAAGCCAGACAAAGACGTCGACAAGAAGCCCGAGGAGAAGCCGAGCGAGAAATACCCGCTCGATACCGAAAGGGAGCCCAGTGTAACGAAGCATCAACTTGGCAAGCTCTCCTACACGGCGACGGCTGGGATGCTGCCGCTGAAAAACGAATTCGGGGATACCGAGGCAGGCATTTTCTTTGTGTCCTACAACAAGGAGGGCGTGAAGGAACCTCGGGAACGGCCGTTGATGTTCAGCTTCAACGGCGGTCCGGGCTCCTCTTCCGTATGGCTCCATCTCGGCGCGGTTGGGCCTAAGCGGGTGCGGCTAGAGTCGGACGGCAATCTCCCTTCCCCGCCATTCGAGCTGGTTGACAATCCGGACACCTGGCTGGAGCACTGCGACCTCGTCTTCATCGATCCCGTCGGGACCGGCTACAGCCGCCCGTCGAAAAAGGACGAGGGCAAGAAGTATTGGAACCTCGACGGCGACCTCAGCTCAATCGCCGAGTTCATCCGGCTGTATTTATCACGTTATGGGCGGTGGTCTTCGCCGATCTATATGGTCGGAGAGAGCTACGGAACGACACGGGCGGCAGGGCTCTCGGGGAAGCTAATTAACCAAGGCATCGCGCTAAGCGGGATTGTCCTGGTCTCCAGCGTCCTCAACTTCCAGACCGCGAGGTTCCAGAAGGGTAACGATCTGCCCTACATCCTGTTTCTGCCCTCGTACACGGCAACGGCTTGGTATCACGGACGCTTGCCGCACTTTAAATCGCTGGAGGAGGCGCTGCGGGAGTCGGAGGCTTTCGCGGGCCAGCAATACACCCTGGCGCTCGCAGCTGGCGATCGCCTTCACGAGCAAGAGCGAGAAGTCATCAAGCTGGAGCTGTCGCGGCTCACCGGGCTCAGTGAGGAATACATCGAATCGACCGACTTGCGCATCAACATCCACCGCTTCTGCAAGGAGCTGCTTCGGTCCGAAAAGCGGACGGTCGGGCGTTTGGACTCGCGGCTGAAGGGCATCGACGAATCGGCCTCGACCGAAAACCCGCAATACGACCCACTCATGACGGCCATTCTGCCTCCGTACACGACTATGATCAACGATTATCTGCGGCGGTCGTTGAAGTGGGACACCGACATTCCCTACTACGTTTTCAATCCTGGCCAACTCTGGAAGGAGTGGGGCTGGGGCGACGCCGGGGCGGGCTATCCAGACACCTCGGAAGCTTTACGCGAGGCGTTAACGAAAAATCCCTATATGAAGGTCTTCGTGGCTTCGGGCTACTACGATCTTGGCACTCCATATTTCGCGACCGAGTACACGCTCGCCCATTTGGGGCTGGATCCTTCATTGCGCGCGAACATCACGACTGACTATTACGAGTCCGGGCACATGATGTACATCGAGAAGAATTCGTTGGCGAAGATGCAGGCGGATGTGGCGAATTTCTTGCGCGGTTAACTGGGTCGACGGTAGGTGTTAGCGAAGCTGACGACTCGTTCGATTAGGGAGTTGTAGGCGGCATGCGCACCCTTTCCGCAGCGGTTTTCTAGGGCCTCGTACAACCGATGTTCGAATGACTGACCTTCGATCGGGAGAATGGGCACGGCTAGGCCCAAGTCTCTTAGCCTGAGCGCTGCAATTGAAACTAGAAGCGCTTCCTCTGAAACGATGCCATTCTCCAAATCGGCCCAGCCGGAACCTACCAGATCGCCTCCGGGAAAGGCGCTTAAGCTACCGGCAACCTTCATCTTGCAATCTCTCAAGGAAATTCTCAATCCTCTGTCTAAAGTCCGACGGATCAACCGCTGGATATCGAATCAAATCTGGCTGGATCTGCTCAAAAAAGACAAGCAA
>JBBSFL010000118.1:0-9126 GCA_038238735.1 Fimbriimonadales bacterium
CTGGCGGCTCGCCGATCTCGCAACGGCCTTGGCGGGCGCCATATTGGTGGCGACCGCACTCTTCCCAGGAGTCTTCCATGCTGTTTAACCTAAGCAACGTCGGCTACCGCTACGAGGACGGAACGCCCGCTCTCGAAGACATCACCTTCTCAGTTCGATCGGGCGAAAGCGTCGCGATCCTCGGAGCGAACGGGAGCGGAAAGTCCACCTTGCTGCGGCTCCTCGACGGGCTGCATTCCCCGAGCGAGGGCAGTGTGACGTTTGAGGGCCACCTCCTGAACGAGGAGACGCTGAAGGACGCCGGCTTTCGCCAGCGATTCCGGCAAGCGGTCGGGTTCGTGTTTCAGAACGCCGACGCCCAGCTCTTTAATGCGACGGTCGCCGAAGAGGTGGCTTTCGGGCCGCGACAACTCGGGTTGCCCGAATCGGAGGTTTGGAGTCGGACCCATGAGACCCTCTCGTATCTAGGCATTGGACACCTCTCCGAGAGACCGCCTTTCCGGCTGAGCGGGGGCGAGAAGCGGAAAGTCGCCATAGCGTCGGTTCTCAGCATGAATCCGCAGGTCCTGATCTTTGACGAGCCGTTCCTCGGCCTCGACCCGAGGGGACAAACGTGGCTGGTCCGCACGATCCGCGAGCTTCAGGCGGCGGGAAAGACGACGATTATCGCGACCCACACCATGGACATGGTCCCGCGCATCGCAGACGTCGCCGTCGTGTTGGGCGAGAATCATCGCCTGCTCGCCGTTGGGAGCGTCTCAGACACATTTACCAACCAGGGCCTGCTCGTGGAATCGAACTTGATCGAAGACCTCGCCGGGGTACGTGCATGAGCCGGTTTTGCGGTCTTTTCCTCGCGGTAATGCTCTCAGCGGCTGCCATGTGCTCTGTGCGGAGCGATATTGATCGCCAATACCATCGCTGGGCGAAAGCCGCCCTCGACAACGACGTCGAGACCGTCCTTGCAATTTTGGCGCCGGACTACAGCCTCAGAACCTTCACCGGAAAGATGATCGACCGAAAGGCATACGAGACGAGCCTTCGCAAGCGGCGCGAATCGAAGCAGGCAGCGACCGTCTACCAAACCAAGCTCGCGAGCGTAGACGTTCACGGCGCAACCGCCACGGTGATCTCTGACGAAACATCCGACAAGATTTCGCTCGATCCGGTAACGAACAAGAAACTAAAAATGATCCACATCCATCGCTATCTGGACACCTGGATTCGGTCCGGGCGCATCTGGAAACTTCGCCAAACCATCACTCAGCTGGAATCGACGAAGGTCGTCCCGATTGAGCGCCAGCGCCCGCAAACATCGCAACTTCGGACCAGCACTATGGCCCCGGATGCGCAAAGTTTGTTTATTCAATCCATCCGAAGCAGCTTCGATAAGCAACGCATTTCCCCGAAAGTCAAGTGCTAACCTGGATCGGATGGCTCACGATCACGCGCTCGGGCACGTCCACGCTCCCGCGAACTTCGGACGCGCATTTGCCATCGGTATTGCCCTCAACGCAACCTTCGTCGTCACCGAAATCGTGTTCGGATTGCGAAGCAACTCGCTCGCCCTGGTGGCCGACGCCGGCCACAATTTGGGCGACGTGCTTGGCCTCGTGGCGGCATGGATCGCTTCGATTCTCGTCGCCAAGGGGCCGACCGCCAACTTAACGTATGGATTCAAGCGATCGCCCATTCTCGCGGCTCTTTTCAATGCGGCCCTCTTGCTGGTCGCGACGGGCGCGATCATTTGGGAGGCGATCCAGCGGTTAGGGCAGCCTCAGCCAGTGCAGGGCAATATTGTAATGGCCGTCGCCGGTTTCGGCATCGCCATCAATTTAGGCACCGCCTTGATGTTCGCGGCAGGGCGGAAAGGCGATCTAAATGTGCGCGGTGCATTCGTGCACATGATGGGAGATGCGGCCGTTGCTCTCGGCGTTGTCCTTGCTGGCCTCGCCATCCGCCAAACCCGACTCGGATGGATCGACCCGGTCGTCAGCATAGCCGTCGCCGTCATCGTCCTGTGGGCAAGCTGGAAGCTGCTCCTCGAGGGGCTCAACATGGCAATGGACGCCGTACCGCCGTCCGTCGATATCGAACGCGTTCGGCAGTATTTCGAAGCGCTTCCCGGCGTAGCGGGCCTCCACGACCTCCATATATGGTCGATGAGCACGACAGAGGTTGCCCTCACCGTTCACCTCGTCAGACCTGGAGGCGCAAGTGACGATTTCCTTCTTGATATCTGCAAGCACCTCCACGACGAGTTCCGCATCGGCCATCCGACGATCCAGGTGGAGCAGGGCGACGGGCGTGCCGAGTGCGACCTCGCCCTCGACTCGAAAGTCTGAAGGCTTTGGTTGTCACTAAGTAGCCGATTCAAATCTTCTGGCCCATAAGCGCGGTTGCCAGACACCCGGTGAGCTCGAGGGGAGAGCCCGCCGCCAAGCACGGACCGATACTCTGGTGTCCTAAATGCCAGGCGGGAAACGGCGCGTCTCAAACGAGCGACGAACCACGGCGCGGAGACTGCCGTCCGCAATGCTGCCGCGGGCCTCCGCCTGGACAAGCAGGTTGCCGATAATAGTTGCTTCCACCGGTCCCGCAATAACCTCGCGACGCGAGGCATTCGCGATCAACTGATTCAGGAGACCGATCTGCGACCCGCCGCCTACGATGTGAACTCGGCGGATGGACGGCCCGGTAACCGCCTCAAGTTGCTTTAAAATCGCTGCCGTCCGGACAGCGAGACTGTTCAGAATCGATCGCGCCAGACCGCCCTGATCGGTAGAGGCTTCACACCCAGCCCGGATGATCGCTGCCCGAACCCGCTCCGGCATGTCGTCGCCGACCGCCAGCAGCGCCGGATCGTCGGGATCGAAGACCGGAGCATCGTCCACCTGAGCCGCCGCTGCGTACAGTTCCTCATACGATGGATCGCCCCAGGCTCGGCGGCACTCCTGGAGAATCCAGAGGCCCATCATATTCTTGAGGAAGCGAATCGACCCGGCCAGCCCGACCTCGTTCGTAAAATTGCCCCGTCGGGCTGCCTCAGAAATCAGGGGGTGCGCCAATTCGACTCCTACGAGGGACCAGGTCCCACTGGAAACGTAAGCCCAATCCTCGCCCTCCGCGGGGACCGCGGCGACCGCGGAGCCGGTGTCGTGCGTTGCTGGCGCGACGACCATGGCCCCCTCAAGACCCGTTGCCTGGGCAACAGCGGGAAGCAATGGTCCCAATTGAGTTCCGGGCGATACGAGCTGCGGCATCGCCCTCCATGGAAGCCCCGCCTGGCTCAAGATAATCGGATTCCAAATCCCCTTTCGCGGATCGTATATCTGGGTCGTGCTCGCGTTCGTCCGCTCGTTGCTCGCGACCCCGCAGAGAAGTTGATGAAACAGATCCGGGACCATCAGAAAACCGCGGGCTTGCTCCAATTCCTGAGGATTCGTCTTGCCGTGGGCGATCAGTTGGTACAGCGTGTTGAACGGCAGAAACTGGATGCCGGTCGCCTCGTACGTTTCCTCCCGAAACAATTCGGGCATGCCGGCGAGCACACCGTCCGTGCGCGGATCGCGGTAATGGTGGACTGAGCCAACCTGACTCTCGGGGCCGATCAATGCATAGTCGACCGCCCAACTGTCAACCCCGACGCTATCGACTGCGCCGCGCTCGCCCGCGAGCCGTAGTCCAATGAGAATCTCGTTCCAAAGCTCATCTATCGGCCAAAACAGACCTCCATGGCGTGCAACGGGCCCATTCGGGAATCGATGCACGATCTCGACTTCGAGCCGCCCTTCATGAACCGTCCCAACGGCCACTCGCCCGCTCGACGCGCCGAGATCGACCGCTACGTGCCGAGTCATCGTCGCCCACCGTACTTTGAACAGAAGAACTCAGCGCACATACGCCGTCGGAACTCCGCCATCGACCGTGATCACGCCGCCGGTGGTCCGGCTCGACGCTGGCGAGGCGAGCCAGCAAGCTGCTTCGGCGATGTCGTCCGGGGTTACATTGACCTTCAACGTCGTCCTGTTCCGGTAGAACTCCTCCAGCTTGTCGGGATCGATACCGTATGTCGCGGCGCGCTCGGCGCGCCACTTACCGTCCCAGATGCTCGATCCCTCCAACACACCATCCGGCAAGACACTGTTGACCCGAATCCCAAACGCGCCACCCTCTTCGGCGAGGCAACGGGCAAGGTGCAACTCCGCGGCCTTCGCGGTGCTGTAGGCGGCCGCGTTCTTACCCGCAGCGACACTGTTCTTGCTCGCAATGAACACCAGCGCCCCGCCCTTGTTTTGCGCCTTCAGTACCTTGAAAGCCTCCCGGGCGACGAGGAAATAGCCCGTTGAGAGGATGCTTTGGTTGCGATTCCACATGTCGAGGCTCGTCTCCTCGATCGGAGCGCTCGAGGCGATGCCTGCGTTATTGACAACAATGTCCACTCCCCCGTATTGAAGTGTCGCCGTCTCCAGCGCCCCGATCACCTGGTGCTCGTCGGTGACGTCCATCGCCGCAGAAACCCCCCGCCGAAATCCTCTGGACTTGCAGAGATCAGCCGCGACCTCCTCCGCTCCCGAGGCGTTGATGTCCGCGACAACGACGTGAGCACCCTCTGCCGCAAGCCGCCGCGCAATTGCGCGCCCGATTCCGCTCGCCGACCCCGTGACCAGCGCCACATGACCCTCTAGGGCTTTCGGCGCCGGCTTCAGGCTCAGCTTGTAAAGCTCCAACGGCCAGTACTCCACCCCGTACGACTCAGCGGCAGTAAGGGAGACAAAGCCGCCCAGTGAGGTCGCCCCGTTCATCACCACGATCGCCCGATGGTAAAGCTGCCGCGAGACCTCCGCCCCCATTGCGTCGAACCCGCTGTTAATCATCCCGATCCCGGGGATCAGGGTGACGCGAGGCGCGGGCGAGAACATCCGGTCACCCTGACTCTTGTTCTCCTCGAAGTACGCCGCGTACTCCGCGCGAAACCTCGCGACACCTTCCAGCGCCTTGGCAATCAGGGCGTCCTCGCCCTCAGAAGGGTGCCAGTCTACGAACAACGGTTGGCGCTTCGTGTGCACCAGATGGTCTGGGCAGGCCGCGCCCACCTGCGACAGTTCGCGGGCATTCTTCGAGTTCACGAACGACAGCACTTCCCGGCTCGAATCGAGGGAAAGAATCAGCCGCCGATCGTCGGTCATCGCACCCCTAAGCTTGGGGAGCAGCTTGAGAAGAAGGTGCCTTCGGGTCTCCTCGTCCAGCCCGCTATCTCCTTCGGCCATAGGAGGTTCAGATCTGCCGTCGAGGTAGCTCTGGGCCTCCCCGATGATCCGGATCGTGGTCTCGTAGCACGTCTTCGAATCGTCGCCCCAAGTGACCAGCCCATGCTTCGCCATCACCACGCACTCGATCTTCGGGTCGTTCCGCACCGAGGCTCCGATCTCCTGCGAGAGCGTGAAGCCTGGGCGGATGTACTCGACCCACGCGGCCCGATCACCATAAATCTCGCGCACAACCTCACACCCATTGGGGGTACACGCGATCGCGATGATCGCGTCGGGGTGGGTGTGGTCGACGTGCTTCGCGGGAACGAAGGCATGCAGCAGCGTCTCGATGCTCTGCCGGGGCCGGCCCGTCTCGAAGGCGGTCCGATCCAGATAGGCGATCATCTCCTCGTCGCTCATCGAGGGCCGGTCGAACAGAGGCAAAACCTCGTCCAACTTCAACCCCGCGAATCCGCGCCCCGTGATGTCGGCGATATCCGAGCCCGAGCCTTTTACCCACAGCACCGTCGTCTCGCGGCCCATGTGGTCTCGCTCGACCGCCTTGACGCTCGTGTTTCCCCCGTAGATGTTGACCAGCGTGCGGTCTTGCCCGAGTAAGCGCGAGCGGTAGGCGAGCGATTCCAGCCCGTCGTCGGCGGGGGCTTGGGCGTCATTCCAGAGATTCGGAATTCGGAAAGAGGTCGCAGTGGCTGAACTCATGGGAGGAAATCAGGTTACTTCCTCTAACTGCTGCGGAACCTTGAAATCATTGATGCCTTCGCAGACACGGGTGGAAAACCCGTGCCCCCTTATCCCATGGGGTAGCCGCTCGAAGGAGCCTGCCGACGCCGCTCCTGCGAGATCCGCTCCAGGTACCCGCTCTCGCGGTGGGCTTCGATCGGATTCTCGGGCCGTCCCATCTCACGCCGAACCCGGACCAAGAGCGGGCGGACGTCCGTCTGGAACGCGTCTAGGAGCACCCGATGCGCTCCCAGCACGTCGCCACTTTGCTGTGCCGCGGACAGCTTCGCCCGATCCACCAGGAGCGCCTTGGCATACGCCTCTTGGCAGTTCAAGACGCTTTGGATCATCGCCTCGACCTTCGGCTCGATGTTGTGACTTTGGTCGATCATGAACGCCACCTCGTCCGCAAGGTCGCCCGCCCCGACGATCTCGTTGTAGATGCAGAAAAGCTCAAACGGGTTCGTCGAGCCGACAATCAGGTCGTCGTCGCCATATTTGCGCCCGTTGAAGTGAAAGCCCCCAAGCCGACCCTCGTCCAGAAGAAAAGCCACGATCGCCTCGATGTTCACGCCCTGCGCGTGGTGGCCGAGGTCGACGAGCACGTGGGCGTTCGGACCGACGGCCAAGCAGTGCGTAAGCGCCGCGCCCCAGTCGAAAAGATCCGTAAAGTAGAAGGCGGGCTCGTAAAACTTGTACTCAAGAAGCAGTCGTCCGCCCGGAGGCAAGGCGTCGTGGACGATTTGCAGGGCCTCCCGCACGAGCTTCTTGCGCGTGCGGATGTCGTCCTGCCCGGCGTAGTTCGTCCCGTCCGCGAACCACAGACTGAGATCGCGCGAGCCGGTCTGGCGCATCACGTCCACACAGTCGCGCAGGTGCGAGATCGCCTGCTGCCGGACCGCCGGATCGGGGTTCGCGATCGACCCTAGGCGGTATTCCTCCTCCTGAAAGAGGTTCGGATTGATCGCCCCGAGCGCGATTCCCTTCTCCGCCGCAAAGGTTCGCATCGCGGAGTAACTGCCCGCCAAGCTCCGGTCCGGCGCGTCCCAAGGAAGGTGCAAGGCAATCGACGGCGCGATGCCGGTCAGGCGCTGGACCTCGGCCGCGTCCTCGATCTTTTCCCACACCGTCCGCGCGGCGCCCGGAGCCGGAAAGGTCTTGAACCGCGTCCCGCTGTTCCCGTAACCCCAACTCGGCGTCTCGATGCGCTGCCGCTTGAGGGCCTCCACGACGTGTGCTTCCGTTGCCATGCCCTGCGATTCTAACACGCGGCAAACCCGAGAAGCCATCGGAGGCTTCGTAGCAACATCCCTGTGCTCCCCGCGCTCCTGGCCTCCCGCAAAAAGACATGGTGCGGGAGGGCGGAGGATGGCGGGAGCACTCCAAATGGGGGATCGGGTCCCCTTTACCTTCGCTGACACTGGACAAAGATTTGGTGATCGGTTGAGCGAGGCGCGAAAGGTGCGGGAACATCATTTGGGTCTCCGGGGTCATTTCCACACTGCCGCCTCTTAGGCGGGTGGAGAGAGCAAATGACCGACACACTAGACAAACTCTTCGAAGACAGCCTCAAAGACCTTTTTAACGCTGAGAAGCAATTCCTGAAGGGAATGCAGAAGATGGCAAAGGCGGCTACGTCGCCCGAACTTAAAGCCGCCATCGAAAAGCACATAGGGGAAACCGAGGGGCACGTACAGCGCCTGACCCAGGCTGCGGAGTTGATGGAAATCAAGCCGTCCGGCAAGGTTTGCAAGGCCGCCCAAGGCCTTATCGAGGAGGCCGAGGAGCATTTGGAAGAGGTTGCGCCGGGTCCTGTGCTTGACGCGGCGATCATTGTCTGCTCCCAGAAGAACGAGCACTACGAGATCTGCAGCTATGGCACGATGATCGCGTGGGCCGAGCAACTCGGTCTGAACGAAGTCCTACCCCTTCTGGAACAGACCCTAAAAGAAGAAAAGGCGACGGATGAAGCGCTCACGATGCTCGCGGATAGCTCGGTGAATAGCATGGCCGAAGCCGCGGAATCCGATTCGCCCGGAAAACGAGCCTCCGTCAAGTAGCTTCTCAGAATTCCTGTCCGCTCATCGAAGATCAAGGGCGCCGACTGGCGCCCCTTTCACAGGTAGGACCCCGATCAGGGCGGGATGATCTCACCCCAGAGCCTTTCTGGTTACCACTACCACGTCATCGCGACCTACCCCTCTCTGATCGGAGCCTATCGAGGCGAGCCCCGCTAAGCTTCTTGGGGCTAGCCACTCTCAATGGTTTGGGCTACGGCCCACGCATAAAAAAACCCTGGCCTCGCGGCCAGGGTTTGGCTTAAGGTTAGCCCTTAGCGCAGCATGAGCAGCAGCCCATCGTGCAGACGCCGTTCGAGCAGCACGCGTCGGTACAGCAGGTGCAGCAGCAGGAATGGACGGAGGCCTTAACGACCTTGCCGTGAGCCTTGGGCGCGGGGCCGAAGGCGATGGAGCTCATCATAGCGAGCCCGATTGCGAGTGTTTGGAACATGAAAGTTCTCCTTATGAAATAGCGATAGCGACGACGAGGTGGATCATCGAGGCCCGAGGGGGGGGGCCCGCGCCCGGCAGGCTCCGAGCCATACCGTTGGAGAAGCGCGGCACTCCCCGTCGATTGAAACGTGCGGCTGCCAAGCAACGGCAGCGGGGTCGGGAAGCAAAGACTCGACAAGGATGGCGGGTGCGGTCGTAGAACCGGCGGTCGCCTTCAGATCGGCGGTCGGACCCTCCGCCCGCTGAATCCAACCGCAACATCGCGCTGGCAGAGGAGGGCTCGAAGTCAGCGCGCGCCCGGGGGCGGGTGGAAGGCAAGAGGCGCAGGGCGCGCAACAAGTGCCGTGGGTTGCCGGCTTCGCGCTCGGGCTCGCATGCGCCGCAGGCGTCGGACAACAGGCGCGAGCCGTGCAAAGAGCCGCGCAAATTCCGGGCGCTACCGCGTTGCCAAGAAGCAAGACGGCCAAGAGCCGGCGGGTAAGCGCGCTGCGTGCCATGCCCATTCATTATCACACGGCTTTCACGATGCCCTCGTGACTGCAACAGGGGAGTTCCCCTCCCGATCGGGGAGGGGATTTAAGGCAAAGGCTTACAAAACGGCGGCGACCGTGTTGCTTGCC
>JBBSFL010000119.1:0-8987 GCA_038238735.1 Fimbriimonadales bacterium
ATGCTTTTTAGCCGCCTCCAAAACCTCGAAGAGGTTCTCCCCGGCGAGCGCCTCCCCTTGGTCCAACCCGCATTGGGTGAGCTTGATGGAGATGTTGCACGGCTCGATACTCCGGCCACCTCCCGGAAAGGGCACGATACGGGTCGTCTTGCTCGCCGGACTCTTCTCGATTGCATCGAGCATCCGGATGAATTCATTCTTGGCGTTCGTTGCCTCTGCCGCGGAGTTCGTGTTCTCGCCGAGCAGATCGAGGGAGACGAAGAAACCGCGCTTGACTAGCTCTTCGCAGACCGGCAGGGCCTGCTCCAGCGTATCGCCCGCGATAAACCGCTTGACGAGCGGCCGGAAGAGGAAGGAGCGCCGCACGAGCCTCTCGATCGGCTTCCAGGCAGCGGTTTTCAGAATCAAGGTGCGGCCGATCATCGTTGAACTGGCAGGGCACTTGGATTTTACGCGACCGGCGGGTTGGTTAGCTTTGCGTTGCCCTTCGAACTTGTGGCAGGGGCACGATCATCCCGTGGCTCCATCGGTTGGCGAGGTCAAAGCATCGAGCGTCCGATCTCGCCGACCAGATAGAAGCTGCCGGTCACGAGGACCAGCCCTTCGAGCGCTGCATCGTCGAGCGCCGCGGTCAGAGCCTCCAGAGCTGTTTCATGCGACTCGGCACGTGGGATGAAGCTCTGAACCACCGGCTCCAGTTCCGCGGGGGGGACGGCGCGGTGAAAGTCAATTGGCGCGATGTGAGCCGATGTGACTACCCCCTGGAACTCGCGAAAGAAATCCGCTGGATCATGTCCCGCGACCATTCCGGTCAAAAGAACGATTCGTTTGACGCCGGGCTCATACTTTCGAAGCGACTCCACGAGAAACCGGGCAGCGTCGGGGTTATGCGCCCCGTCCAGGATGAACGGAACCCCTCGATAGGTTCGCTTTTCATAACGGCCCGGCACAGAGGCCCGCAGACAACCATCCGCATAGCCCCGAAGAGTACGCCCCGCGCCGGACGCATCCATCGCCGCGACCGCGAGGGCCATGTTGTGCGGCTGCCGCACGCCGAGCAGACCTGGCTCCAGGTCCCTGTGGCTCGCTGTCGGAGTCGTGACATGGTAGCTGCCGCTTATCGCTGCATGTTCTAGCACAATCTCCTGCCCGAACCGCCAGATCGGTGCGCCCAACTCCGCAGCCGCAGCTTCGACTACCCCAACTGCCCCGAGTGGCAACTCGCCAACGATTACCGGCGCCCCGGCCTTGATGATGCCCGCCTTCTCGCCGGCAATTTCCTCCACCGAATGCCCCAGCACGCTCATATGATCGAGGGCGATGCTTGTGATGATGCACGTTGCCGGAGTGATCACATTGGTCGCATCAAGCCGCCCTCCCAACCCCGTCTCAAGGGCCACCCACTCGCATTCCAACTGCTTCCAAAATGCGAACCCCAGGCCGGTTTTGAATTCAAACTCGGTGATTCCCCCGAACTCCGTATAAGTCAGCGACTCCGCGATTGGCCTCAGGAGCTGCGTCAGCATCGCGAACACCGGCTCCGGGATGTAGTTGCGATTGAACTGGATCCGCTCACGCGTATCGTAAACATATGGACTGAAAAACGCGCCGGTCCAGTAGCCCGTCTCGACAAGCATGCTCTGGACGAAGGCGGTGACCGATCCCTTGCCGTTCGTGCCCGCGACATGGATGAATTTAGGCGCTAGCGGCCCTATGGCGCTCGTCAAGTCAGCCCGGCGGACGAATTCGTTCATCCGGTCGAGGCCGAGCCGCCACCCCCGGGGGGCCAGGGACTCCAGATAGTTCAGCGCCTCGGGGTACGTCACGCCGGCTCGATGAACACGGCTGTGCCGTAGGCGAGCACCTCAGTGATCCCCGGCGCTAGCTCGGTAGCGTCATAGCGCATCGCAATAACCGCGTTCGCGCCAACCTGGGCCGCGTGCTGAATCATAATGTCGTACGCCTCCTCGCGCGACTTTTCGGCGAGTTCGGTGTAAAGGGAAATATTCCCGCCAAACATTGACTGAAAGCCCGCACCGATCTGCCCAAACATCGAGCGGCTCCGCACCGTAATGCCCCTCACGATGCCCATCTGGCGAGTTATCTTGTAACCCTCGAACCCGTTCGTCGTGGTGATCCAATCATGCAGGCCAGCTGGCATGGGGGAACTCTACCATTAGCCGGCAACCATCAGTGAGTAAGGACGAGAGGAAGCGATTAACGATGAATGAGGACGCTAGCCGCTGCAGTCAACTCACCAGCCTAAAATCAGAACTTAACCGTTCCCGCCGAGTTCCCATTTCCGTCTACAAGCGGGATCTCTATCTCGACTTGGAACTGCGCGGTGAACGTCAGCTTCGCGGCGCGATTGGGATCTGCCATGCGGAGGGCCATCGTAATCTGACGGGCAGGATCCAGTCCGCGACGAGGGCCGCCCTGGTTCGGTCCGTTCTGCACTTGCAATGTCTGAGTCGGCGCATTTTCTAAGGCCATTAGGTACGCCGTCGCTGGGCCACCGAGGCCGTTGCTTCGATTCATGAAGATCGTCACACGACCTGAAGGACTGGAGAATACAGTCGTCAGATCGTCGGTGGACATGGCTTGAAGCGCGCCCATCAGCAGTTTCACTTTGGCAGCCACCAGTTGGCTCTCCGGGCTAGAATCGGTCGCCTTGATAGCCTGCAAGCTCCTCTCGGCCCGACGCCGAAACTCGCTGGGCAGAAATTCGATGGCAAAGGTCTTCTCCGTCTCCCGGAACCTGCCGCCGACCGCCTTCGCTAGCTTCTGCAAAAAGGCAGCGGAGGTCCCGTCCTTTATTTCGACGTAGGGAAGCGCATCGAGGAATACCCAACTCATGGCCACCGGCTTGCCAAAGGGAGCTGAGATAATCGAGCTCATATCAAGAGTCTCTTTTCCCTCGGTCTTAAAGTTGATCTTTCCGTCCCTAAAGGAATCGCCCGTTAGCGGCTTGCGCCCGGTGGCGGCGCCGGGAGTTCCGCCCTCGCTGCCGTAGGTGATCTGTCCCTGGAAATAGGTGGGTGACATGCGGCCACCGCCTCGCACTCCGGCGAGAAGCTGGGCCGGGATCATCTCATCCGAAAAGAGCGGTTCGCTGCCGGGGACGATGCGCAAGTCGTACTTGGTCCGGAAGACCGTGTTCATTGAATCGGCGGAAGCCGGATCGAACTCCACCTTCTCCAGATCCGCTTTCGGAGCGCTGCTCCGCACGATGATCCCGTCCTGGTTCGTACTCTCGCGCAAGAGGTGGACGAGATCGTTGGTCGAGCCTCCTGGAAAGGCGATGGCGGCGGCAGCTAATAGCGCGAACATATTTCTATAGACGGCTTGCGGGCGGGTTCGTTACCAGCGCAGAAGCGCTTGGGGCAGCCATAATCAATAGTCAACCCATGCCCTCTTTCCGCGAAGGACTCAGCTTTGACGACGTTCTCTTAATGCCCCAGCGGACGGAGGTGCTGCCCAGCGAGGTCGACATCTCCACTCAGTTTCTCCCCGGCATCACCCTGCGTGTGCCAATCGTTTCGGCGCCGATGGACACGGTCACCGATGCCCGCCTCGCGATCGCGATGGCCCGAGAAGGCGGCGTCGGTGTGCTCCATCGAAACATGCCGATCGAGCAGCAGGCGGAGGCAGTGGACCGAGTGAAGCGGTCCGAAAGCGGGGTCATCACCAATCCGATCAAGCTCAGC
The DNA here is from genome assembly GCA_038238735.1 of Fimbriimonadales bacterium. Taxonomy (GTDB): domain Bacteria; phylum Armatimonadota; class Fimbriimonadia; order Fimbriimonadales; family Fimbriimonadaceae; genus JAFDWR01. The sequence goes on from JBBSFL010000119.1 coordinate 3,708, forward strand.
AAAGAGGCGACCCTGCAGGATGCGGTCGGGCTGATGGAGCGGTTCCACATTTCGGGTGTGCCGATCGTGGACTCCTCCGACAAGCTAGTTGGGATTTTGACGAACCGGGACATCCGGTTCGAGACGGAGTTCGCCAAACCGATTTCTTCGCGAATGACTTCGAAAAACCTGATTACCGCGCCGGTGGGGACGACCCTTGCCCAGGCGCAGGAGATCCTCGCCGATCACCGCATCGAGAAGCTGCCGATTGTGGATGGTGAGGGCAAGCTGCGCGGACTGATTACGATCAAGGACATCGAGAAGGTTGCTCGGCATCCGCATTCGACCAAGGACTCACACGGTCGACTAACGGTCGGGGCGGCGATTGGGGCTCTTCGGGAGCCTTACGAGCGCTCGAAGGCCTTGCTCGATGCTGGCGTGGATTTCATAGTGATCGACGCAGCGCACGGGCATTCCGCGGGGGTTATGGAGTGCCTCAAGATGCTCAAGAAGAAGCTGCCGGATTTGATGGTGATCGCGGGGAATGTGGCGACTAAGAAGGGTGTGCAGGATCTTCATAAGCTGGGCGCCGATGGCTTACGGCTAGGCATCGGGGCGGGCTCCATCTGCACCACACGCATCGTCGCGGGTGTTGGCGTTCCGCAGTTCACGGCGGTCCAGGATTGCTGCGAGGAGGCCAATCGGCTCGGGATTCCGACGATTGCCGATGGTGGAATCCGGTCGTCGGGCGACATCGTGAAGTGCCTTGCAGCGGGCGCGTCGAGCGTGATGATGGGCAACATGTTCGCGGGATGCGACGAGTCGCCCGGCGAGATCGAGATCTACAGAAACCGCGCCTACAAGGTCTATCGGGGAATGGGCTCGATGGGCGCGATGAAGCAAGGTTCCAGCGACCGATATATGCAGGTCAAAGAAGCCGGGGGCACGATCGTCCCCGAAGGCGTCGAGGGTCGCGTCCCCTACAAGGGCCAGCTCGGGGACACGATGGCCCAGCTCGTCGGCGGCCTTCGCTCCGGCATGGGATACGTCGGTGCAGGATCACTCGAAGCCCTCCGCTCGACCGCCGAGTTCGTAAAAATCACTAGCGGCGGTCTCCGCGAGAGCCATCCTCACGACATCAGCATCACCAAAGAGCCGCCGAACTACACTTCGCCCTGGGCCAGCAGCGACTCCGAATAGATTTTCGCCGTTGGTGCGACTTCAGTCGCACCAACCGCCCCCTGCCATAATCTCGCCGAACATGGACTCCCAAGAAGCGCGCGAAACCATATGCGAGGTCGGCCGACGGCTTTACGAGCGGGACCTGATCGGCGCGTGCGAGGGAAACATTTCCGTTCGGCTCGGAACCGACCGACTTCTGAGCACGCCAGGTGGCCTCTGTAAGGGCAAATTATCACCGTCGGACATGACGGTCATCGACCTGGAGGGCCGCCCGCTCGACGGGGGCGTCCCGAGTTCCGAGATCAAGATGCACCTGCGTATCTATGCCCGAAGGCCTGACTGTCAGGCGGTCGTCCATGCCCACCCGCTCACCGCCACCGGCTTCGCCCTCGCGGGCGAGACGATCCCGAGCGACCTTCTCCCCGAGGCCGCACACGTGCTAGGGCCGGTCGCCCTTGTACCGTTCGGCATCCCCGGCACAAACGAAGTGCCCGACTCCCTCGAACCGTTCCTCCAAGACCATAAAACGCTGCTCCTCTCCAACCACGGCGCGGTCGTTATGGGCTTTGACCTCTGGGACGCCCTGCACCGAATGGAGACCCTTGAGCGGATCGCCAAAATCCTGCTCGTCGCGCGCACGCTGGGCAAACCCCTGCCCATGCCCGAGCCCGTCGTTGCCGCCTTAGCTCGAGAGACCTTGCAAGGCCGTCTCTAAGTCGAGCTCCATATACTCCACGTCCCCAATCGGATTGGCGTTATAAGCGCCGATAAGGTGAAAACCGCGCCGCCGATACATCTTTCCCGCCGTTTCAAGCTTTCTCAATGTGTCCAGCCGCATCTTCGCGTATCCGAGCGAACGCGCCCGATCAAGCGCCGCGTCGAGGAGCCAGTGCCCAAGCGAGGTTCCCCGGAAAGCGGGCGTGACATACAGCCGCTTCAGCTCGCAAATCCCGCCCTCCAACGGTCGCACAGCCACGCAACCGGCCGGCACGTTCCCCACGCGCAGCAGAAACAACGCTCCGTTCGGCGACGAGTATTTGCCCGGCAGCGTCTCCAACTCTTCCTGAAATCCTTGGAAGCACAGATCGACGCCAAGTTCCCTCGCGTACTCCTCGAAGAGCGCCCGAACCTCCGCGAGCGCATACCAATGGTGCGGCTCGACGTCGTGGAGGGTATGCGGCATCGCCGCTATACCTGGGTGACCTGTTGCACGCCAGGAACGATCTGCCGAAGTTGCATCTCGATCCCATGCTTCAGCGTGAGGTCGGACATTGGGCACCCGTTGCAGGCTCCGGTAAGCCTGATCTTAACCTCGCCCTTGTCGGTCACTCCGAGGAGGTGAATCTGACCTCCATGAGACCGGGCGTACGCCTGGACATCACGCATCGCGTCGCGGACCTGTCCAAACAGAGGCGTGCCCTCGCCTTCGCAAGGCTTCGGTCGGCGCAGAAAAGTAAAGAATGCCACGGCGTTTTCCTCTCAAAGTTTACTACGAACTTTTCGTACCCTCTCTTAGCCAATCCATCACCCGGGGATCTTTCCCGAATGTGTTATCCCGAGGCCCCGAAGTATGTCGGGTCAACATCTCCCCTTCAAATTCACGCGTAGGTGCTAGTTCGGTCGCGGCAGAGGCGAATATCATCAGGAACAAGACTCAAAGCCGTTAGACACTGCGAATCCAAACTTGCATATCGCTTTCACCACGGTTAGCCCAGGCGAAATAGGGGATAAAAGTTGCCCCCACCCGATTGCCCTGGACCGGATCAACATCCGCGTAAAGATGATTTATCACAGTTTCTGGCTGGGCTAAGGCGTCGACAACAAGGGCGGTCGTCCCACCGAACCCGGCCTCGGCAGCGACAGGAAGCGACGGATCGACCGACAGAAGTTGCGGCGCAAATCCAAGATCGGAAGACTCGGCACAATAAACGAGGGGGCCGCGGGTTAGGGCCACGCGCCCTAGGTTGTCTCGCACGCGCTGATCGCACTCCACCCAGCGAGGCTCCATAACGAAGTTCACTGCGAGCACACTTCCCTTCTCCCAAACCCTACGAAAAACGGCGTAGCCTTTCTCGAAATCAGCCTCCTGCCCTCCGGGCAGGACTGTCTCCACATCCGTCGCCCACCCTGGAATGCGAAGGTACAGGGCGAATTCCACCGGCTCCGCCGGCTCCACGAAAATCTTGGCTGCGCCGGACCACGGATAATCCGACTCGAGCCGCACCAAGACATCGACACCGTCCGCAACGTGCTTTGCCTCGAAGGCGGCGGGGATATGGATAAAGAAATCGTCTTCGCGAACCGACGCCAAGTACCTCCCGACGGAACCGATAAGACGCGCAACATTCGGCGGACAGCATGCGCAGGCGAACCACTCCTTACGCTCGTCATTTCCCCGACTCTCAAGTGGATTCGTGTAGAAGTACCTCTCGCCGTCGAGCGAGATTCCCGCGAGCGCGGCGTTGTAGAGGGCAAGCTCGACCACGTCCGCGTATTCGGAGTCGGCTGTTGCGGCGAGCATCTCCAGCCCCCAGAAAATGAGGCCGCAGGCCGCGCAGGTCTCGGCGTAGGCGGTGAGGTTGGGCAAATCGAAGTCGGCGGTGAACCCCTCGTTGCTCGCGCTCGGACCGATGCCTCCCGTGATGTACATCCGACGGCTTGTCAGATTCTCCCAGCACCTCTTCAAGGCGGCTTGAAGCGCGGAATCGTCGATTTGCGCGGCGGCCGCGTAAAGATACATCGCGCGAACTGCGTGCCCAAGGACCTCGCTATGCTCCCGAATTGGGAGGTGGTCCTGGCTATATTCGCCTGAGTATTCACCGTTTCGGCTCATCATCCCTCGGGCGAAGGGAGAGAGCGTCATGGCCTCCTCGTCGTCCAGTTCGAATTGGAAGAGGCTGGGTCGCTGACCCCGAGCTTCCACCATGCGAATCGCAAGATCACGATAAGCGTCGTTCCCGGTCGTATACGCCAGCCGCATCAAGGCAAGTTCGATTTCCTCATGCCCGCAGTAGCCAATCTGTCCCCCAGACCCGTACCGCGAGAGGATCAGATCGGCGAACCGGATGGCCGGCCCCATCAGCCGGGCCTCGCCCAACGATTCCTTTAAGGCGACGGCTGCCTCTATGAGATGTCCCGCGCAGTACATCTCGTGAAGCGAGACGAGGTTGCGCCACTTAAGCCCAGGATGACCTAGCTGGAAATAAGTGTTGAGGTAGCCGTCCTCCTCCTGAGCAGCGACAATCAGTCCTACGACTTCATCGATGAGACCGGACAAGACCACCGATGGATATCTAGTCTGGGCGTACGCGGCCGCTTCGAGCCACTTATACACGTCGCTGTCATTGAAGAAATAGCCTTCGTATCCTCCGGGGTCGCCGCGCGTCACCCTCCGAAAATTCTCCAGCCGACCCGTCTTCTCCAACTGGGCGAATTGAAGGGGTAGGGCCCGATCTGCGACGACAAGCTGCCACCGCGTCCAGAATCCATCGGTCAGTCGAAGATCAGGTAACGCAACCGGCCGCAGACGACGCATTGGAGAAGTTTAATGTCTAGCCGCTCCAGACGAACAAAATTTTGGAATACGAAGCTCCGCCCGAGCCATTCGGAACCAATACCCTCAACTACGACAGAATTGTAGGGTCCACGGGACCTATGCTGTCGTCGGTTTTTGCCGACGCCGCGGCTTCGGACTTTGAGAACCGTTCGCCTTGTGTGCAGTCATCTTGTAGTCGAATTCTTCAAGCATGCGGTCGTTTTCTGCGAGCTCGTCCGTCTTGCGCTCCGCGTCCGTCCGCTTCCAGAGTCGCCAGCCAATATAGCCCGCAACACCGCCAAGCGTTCCGAGGATCAGGGCCCTGCCAAATTGATCCCGGGTCATCGCGCGCTCCCCAGTGACGTGTTGGGAGTGAAGCTGGGCGGATCGGAGGCGGGGAAAGAGTCTTCCGACGCCATGTCGACCTGGGCGTAGCTTCCCGTCGCGGTCTGGTTCAGACTTGGCCCGTGGTCTAGGTGCAGCAATTCGCGTATGCGGCGGTTTTCGAGCAGCTTTTTCACCGCAAAGGCCCCTACCGCCACCCCTACGATCCCTCCGGCGAGAATCATGTTTCGCTTGTTCAA
>JBBSFL010000120.1:0-8950 GCA_038238735.1 Fimbriimonadales bacterium
ATCGCCTACGGGCCGCGGATCCATGGGGTGAAGAAGCGTTCGGAGTTGGACGAGATCGTCGAGCGTTCGCTGGAGAGTGCGGCGCTGTGGGACAGCGTGAAAGACAATTTGAAGGAATCTGCTCTCAAGCTGTCGGGCGGTGAGCAGCAGAGACTGTGCATCGCGCGAACGATGGCGGTCGACCCTGAGGTAATCCTGATGGACGAGCCCTGCTCGGCCCTCGATCCGATCGCGACCTCGCGCATCGAGGATTTGATTTTTGAACTCAAGGAGCGTTACACGATCGTGATCGTGACGCACAACATGCAACAGGCTCAGCGGGCGAGCGACACGACGGCTTTCTTTATGATGGGCAAGCTGGTCGAGGTCGCGCCGACCCAGGATTTATTCTTGAATCCGCAGCAGAAGCAGACGGAAGATTATATTTCTGGCCGGTTTGGGTGAGGCGGTACGGCCTTTCGGCGTTTGAGGATCATAGGCCACGCTGAGATTGCATCTTAAACCGGGATCCTTCGTTCCTGGGGATAACAGCTTGACGATTGTGGAGGGCAGTGAATCGATCATCAAGGATTCGAGATCGAGCAACCTCTAGTGACCGGGACTTAATCGGATAAGGCGGCCCGCATCGAGTTCGACTATGATTGGCTCGCCGTTTGCGTCGGCATCGATAGAAACAATCCCGCCAAGCGGGGCTCCCGTGCCAGATTCGATCGCGGTGGTGTGTTCGGTGGCCGCAGTGAGCGGAATGGGTTGGGCTTCGCCTCCGCTTAGGGGGATCGTTACCGACCAGAATCGGTTAGTGACGTAGTCGCCGAAGAGATATCTGCCTCGCATCACCGACGGAAGCGCGGCGCCACGATAGATGAATCCGCCGACGATGGCCTCCGCGCCAGGATGCTGTATCTCCAGGAAGGGATCGTGGAAAGGTCCGGTGAAGGCAGGGCCGCCGTTTCCGGTGTCGTGGGCTCCTTCGCGGACCCGCCAGCCGTAGTTGCGGCCGCCGGCTCCCGCGGGCTCGTAGTCGAATTCTTCCCAACCGCCTTGGCCGACATCCGCGATGATGAGCGCGCCAGTGGTGGCGTCGAACGACCAGCGGAACGGGTTGCGCACACCGACGTCCCATATTTCGCCGCGTACTCCCGCGGTGCCGACATAGGGATTGCCGCTGGGGATCGCGTAGTTGTTATCCGTGTCGGCGGGGAAGTCGTCTCCGGTCGGATCGATGCGGAGCATTTTGCCGAACAAGAGGGTCGGGTCTTGGGCTCGGTTCATAGTGTCGTTGCCTCCGCCGCCGTCGCCGAGGCCCAAGTAGAGCAGGCCGTCAGGCCCGAAGTTGAGCGAGCCGCCCTTGTGATTGGTGAACGGGGTCTGATTGAGGCTGAAAACAGTGTGAGCGGTGCCCGCGTTGGCGGTCACGCCGTCGCCGTTCATGGTGAAACGGACGACCCGGGTGGTCATTGGTGACCCCGACGTGTAGTTGATGTAGAACTGGTGGTTCGAGCTGAAATCCGGATCGAAGGCGAGGCCGAGGCAGCCGCCCTCGCCCTCGGTATCAACGACGCCCGAGATGTCGAGAACGGGCGTGGGTTGGAGGACATCGTTCACGACCGCTCGGATGACGCCTTGGCGCTGGACGACGAGGGCGACATCGGGCCGGCCCGGCTCGGCCTTGTACTGCATAGGCTGGATCAGGCCGGTGACGATCACTTGGCCGCTGACGAGCCCCGGAGAGGCCGGAGACGACCCACCGCCTCCCCCACAGCCGGATAGAAGGATCAGGGCGGCGATGGGTGCAGGTCGGAGTTTCATGGTGGGCTTGGCCGTATGGTACTGGATGAAGAGTGGTTCGCCTGCTTGGTTTCCGAGCGGTGGTTGAGCGGAGTACCGATGTGGATTTCGGTGAGGATGTCATCCTGACGGTTATTCTGCGGAGGACCTGGTTCTCATGAAAGCGTTTGCGGGACGGACTCAGGATTGGGCGGACGTAGAGGGCATTGTTCGCAGGCAATGGGGCAAGCTCGCTTGTCCGTACATTTTTCAGCACGCCGATGAACTGGCAGCGGTGAAGGAAGACGAGCACATGATTCCACGCTTGCGGAAACTCTCCAATCGATCGTGAAGGCCCGCTGCTCGTTTGACGTAGGATAGCTTGTGCCTCAGCAGGACCTCTTTGATGACCCGTCGGTGATTCCGGCGGTTGCTTCCGATGCGCCCTTGGCGGCGCGGATGCGGCCCCGAACGTTCGATGAATTTGTCGGACAGGAGCATTTGACTGCTCTGGGAGCGGCTTTTCGGAAGGCGGTGGAGGCAGATCGGCTTGGCTCGATCATCTTCTGGGGTCCGCCAGGAGTGGGAAAGACGACCTTGGCGGAGATTATCGCTCGGGCGACTTCGGCGCGATTCGAGCGCATCAGCGCAGTTTCGGCCGGAGTAGCCGACCTGCGAAGGGTAGTGGAAGCGGCGCGCCAGCATCGCAACCGTCAAGTCAGTTCGAAAACCATTCTCTTCATCGACGAAATTCATCGGTTCAACAAGGGACAGCAGGATGCGATTTTGCCCGTTGTCGAGGATGGGACGGTGACGTTGATTGGGGCGACTACAGAGAATCCTTCCTTCGAGGTTAATGCAGCATTGATCTCGCGATCCCGGGTGTATGTGCTGAACGCGCTTACCGACGACGAAATCGGGCTGGTGGTAGATCAGGCACTGTGCGACGTGGAACGAGGATTGGCCGGATTGGTGGTTCTCAAGCCGGAGGCTCGCGATGGGATCGTCGTCTTGGCGAACGGGGATGCTCGAACCGCACTGAACATCCTCGAGCAATCCGCAGCGGCGGCCGAAGGGTCGGAGGTTACGCTGGAACTGGTGCGAGAGGTCGCTCAGCGGAAGATGATGCTGTACGACAAGGGCGGGGAGCAGCATTACGACATCATCTCGGCCCTCCACAAGAGCGTGCGAGGCAGCGATGTGGACGCGTCTCTGTACTGGCTCGCGCGCATGCTCGAGGGCGGGGAAGACCCGCTTTACCTGGCCCGACGAATCGTGCGAATGGCGAGCGAAGACATTGGTCTCGCCGATCCCCATGCCTTGACGCTCACCATGGCGGCGCAGCAGGCGGTGCACTTCATCGGCATGCCCGAGGGTGCCCTGGCCCTCGCGGAGGCGGTTGCATATCTAGCGGCGGCGCCGAAGAGCAACGCGCTCTACAAGGCTTATGGGGAGGTGCAGCGAGACGTGCGGGAGACTCGAACCGACCCGGTCCCGCTGCATCTGCGCAACGCGCCGACAAAGCTGATGAAGGGACTGGGCTACGGAAAGGGGTACAAGTACGCCCACGACTTCGAGGAGGGCCTTGTCCATCAGGAGAACTTGCCAGAAGGGCTAGCGGGACGGCGCTTTTACGAGCCCACGGATCGTGGATTTGAGGCAAAGTTGGGGGAGCGGCTGCGGCTGATCCGGGAGAAGTGGCTCTCGGGTGATTGAGAGACGCGGTGATGCAATTGTCGGAATTGGTTTTCGATCGTACTGATGGAGTCGATGGAATCGAGGAGACAGGTCAGTTCCATCCACTCCATCATTCCCTCAACTCGATCATGTCCGCACCTACGGCTTCGGATCTGGCACCCACACGACGTGCCCGTCCCCATAGGCCACCGCTCGGCCGCCATCGCCTTGGACGTAGCCTAGTTCGAACTTCGAAGGGTCGGCGTCCTTTGGGATAAGGCCGCCTCCAAAGGTGTAGGTGAACTGGCGGGCGATCTCGGCATTTTTCATGTAGGGCTGGATCGCGTCGGCGAAGCTGCCGTTGAGCGGAAGGGCATCGTCGGCGTCGGCGCCGTAGATCATGATCGCCGTGACGGCCTGCTTGGCGAAGCTCATCGTCCTTCGCTTCTTGGCCGCCATCAGGAGCTCAAGGAACTCCCCTTTGGGCATTTTGAGGATGCGCCTAACCATCGGGACGCCTCGGCTAATGTAGGCAACCGCGTCGTTGGTTGGGCTCAGCGCGAAGCGCCAGCTCACATCGCTCGCGACCAAGGCTTTTGGTAGCTCGCTCTTCTCTGCAGATTGAAGCCAGAGCGAATGAATCTGCGTGGACTCTCCGATCTGAGTTTCGACCTCCTGGAGGTGGATCGCGGGGTCTGTGGGCTCCGCGTAGTCGACAGCCGGCCCCTCATATTTGAACATCCCGTCCGGGCGCAAGATGTAGGTCTCGGCGGGAGCGGTGCTCTGGCGAGAGCGACGGGTGCGGAAGACGGGCCATCCATCCGGTGACCACTTTGGCCCCATCAAGTTGGGCGTAACGGATCCGGCAGCCAAGACGGCTCCGTTCATGTCGTACACCCGAGCAAAGGCTGAAGGACTTCCCGTTCCCGGAGCTGAGTCGGGAGACACGCCCTGGAAAAAGAGGAGGAACCGCGGTGCCCCTAGGGCCGGGTGAGTATCCGGAAAGCGGTAGGTCGCGCCCGGTCCGGCGAGCCTAACGAGTCGCCCTGAGCCTGTTTCCATAAGAAAGGTTCCGGCCTCTCCCGCAAGAACGACACTGGAGAATGAACCGAGAGGGGCGACAAAAACTGGCGCATCGCCGCTTGTCTTGTAGACGTCGCGAGACTTCCCTGATCTTCGGTTCCATACCGTCACCACTGTGGGCGGACCGACTCGCGCTTCGGGAAGGTCGGCGTCTTGCTTGCGGTCGGATCTGACGGTAATCAGACTCGACCCGTCGCCCGACCACGTGACTTCTTCGGCGCCACTTGGCGCGGCGGCCTCTGGCTGCATCAGCCCGTAAGCGAAGTCGCCGTCGATGATCCAATCGGACAGCGGATCGGTTTCAGGGACCGTGGCGAGGGCAGTGGCCGAGGCCAGTGCCAGAATGGCCAGAGCCTTCGAAGCGAGGGATATGCCGGGAAATCTCATCTTGAACTTAACGACGAGAGCCGTGGCGGCTGGGGTTCGGTGTCAGTCCTTTGCCTTCACGTCATCCGGAATTCCAACGCTGTCGCCCGCCTTGATTCCCAGTCGCTTGGCACTTCCTTTCTTCATCTCGATGACGAACTGGCCAGGGCGGGCGGCGGGGATGGGGGATTCGTCGAGCGGCTTGCCGGCGGCGATGTTTATGATCTTCTTGTTCTCGTCGACGTACATGATGTCGAGCGGGATGAGGGTGTTTTGCATCCAGAAGCTGAGCTCTTGGCGTTTGCTGAAGACGAACAGCATGCCCTCGTCGGCCCTCACTTCCTTGTCGGTCAGCCACATCATTCCTTCAGCTCGCTTTTGGTCGATGTCCATCAGCCAGACCTTGATGTGCGCTTTGCCGACTCGAAGCGAAATCTGCTTGAGGTCTTTGAGCTGGAAGGTTCGCCTGAGGTTTTCGCCTATTACCTGAGTGTTGACACTGGGGATCGCCGTCGGTGATGGAGTAGCGCTGGCCGTTGGCGCCGAAGTCGGAGCGGAAGTAGCGGTTGAAGAGGTTGTGGGAGTCGGCCCCGAAGTCTCCGTTGGACTCACCGGAGCGTCTGGATTGTTGCAACCCACGGCTATCAACAGAACGGCGAGGGCGGCTAGAGTCTTCATTGGATCGGCACGAACTCCTGGTTGGCGGCTTCGAACTGCGTGATCTTGTCCTTGTAGAGAAGGGTCGTCCCGATAAGATCGAGCCCCATCATGACGGCTTCCTTAATGACCGGATTGAGGTCGAAGTGTAAGCTCTTTCCCTTGATCGTTATGGTTTGGTTCGGGAGGTCGATGGTGGCTTCAACACCGGAACCTGCGTCGTACAGCGCTTGATGATCGGCGTCGGGAAGCTCAGTCAGCAAAAGACCACAGTTAGCGGAGTTTTGGCGGAAGATGTCGCTGTAGGCGGCGGAAGTCTCGGTTCTTCGCGCGACGACGGCTCTGAATCCGGCCTGCTGAATGGCCCAAACCGCGTGTTCCCGGGAGGATCCGCAGCCGAAGTTCGTTCCGACGACAAGGATCGAGGCACCCTGGGCTTCGAGTTCGTCGAGCGGAAATCCGTTGCCGCGCACGTCGGAGAAGAGTAGCACGCCGTAACCGCTGCGGCTCACGCGGGTGAGGAAGCGGGCGGGGATTATGCGGTCGGTGTCGACGTTGTCTTGCGGGACGACGGCGATCTTGCCGGTGTAGACGGTGAATCCGGGCATCTGTATTTTGGATTCTGGCACAAGGCCCCCTTCCACCTTCGGCGGGTGCCTCTTCAGGAGAAATTGTCGCTTTCAGCGACGAGTTCCCGAGAAACGACTGAGTGGCGCAGCCTCGCAAACCTCCCTAGGAAGGGCACTTTTGGATGGGTTTAACGATCGAAGACAGCGGTGACGAAGGTGTGATCGCTGGGTTTGGGCTGGAGCCTTGCCGCCTTATCGACCTCGCAGGACGTGCACTGATCGGCCAGAGTGTGCGTCGCGTAGATATGGTCGATACGCCAGCCCAGGTTACGCTCCGGTCCATTGGGAAGGGTGTAATCCCAAAACGTGTAGTGTCCCTTCTCGGGATGAAATTTGCGGAAAACGTCGACCAGCCCGAAGCCGACGATTTGCTCCAGCCGGGCCATTTCCTCCGGATGGTGGCCTACGCCGCCATAGAAACGGGGGGAGTTGTAGACGTCGATCGGGGTGGGTGCGATGTTGATGTCGCCCATCCAGATGAGCGGCTGGTCGGGCGAAAATCGCTCGCGAAGAAACCGGCCAAAGCGTTCGAGCCAGCGGAGCTTGTAGATAAATTTGTCAGACCCGACCGACGATCCGTTCGGCACGTAGGTATTGATAATCTGCACGCCGTCGATCTCGGCGGTGACGAGGCGGGCGTCGGTAGGGAAGAGGTCGTCTTCGAACCCCCGGCAAACACTGGTGGGGGATGTGCGGCTTAGGATAGCGACGCCGTTCCAGGATTTCTGGCCGTGAAGGCTGGCGTGGTAGCCCAGGTCTTCGAAGTCCGCCAGGGGGAATTTCTCGTCCTCGACCTTGGTCTCTTGAATGCCGAGCACGTCGGGCTCGTTTTCGGCGAGCCATTCGAGCAGGAGGTGCATGCGGGCGCGGATGGAAGCGGCGTTAAAGGTCGAGACCTTCATGGATGCTAACGAGTCTACCGAGCCAGCTTGAACGTGGCAACCCTTTCACGCGAGCCGCCCAACACGTAGAGGCTGAGACGCGGCGCCTTCTCCATCTCTTTGCTCAGGGGCGCATCTACGAGAAAGTAGGCTGTGTGGAAGTCTCCGGTGGCGAAATCGTAGGGCGAAGGGCCACATGTGCCTTCCGGCGCTAGGGCCGCTAACTGGGGCACCAGGGCGGTCCAGTAAGGCTCCATCAGACTCTGCCAACGGTCGCTCGATAATCGCACTAGCGGCGTTACCTCGCATTCAACTCGACCCTCGGTGCGGTCTGTTCGGAGGTTGTCGCTCTCATCCAAGGCGCGCGTCAGCGGCTTCGGATAGGCGAGGATGCAGCGGCTCAGGCGCATCGAGCGGTCGTCGGCGTCTTGAACAATCCCAAGCTCGAGCGGATCGGACTTTGGAAAAGCGCTCAACTGGACGATAAAGGTGACGCGACCGTCGAGCCGGGATGCAAGGGCCGCCCATCTTTCTCGCAACTCGCCGTAGGGCCAGTGCTCGGAGGCGTTCAGGTAACCCATCCATCGCGAGGCCAATGCGGGCGTGAACAAGGTCGCGGTGTCGGTCGCGATCCGGTCGTGGCCGCTCCACCACCATCCGATCGGCGCGCTGTCCTCGGCCGTCGTCTGGATCAACCTGGCGTGATGGCGGGCAAGCTGCTCGCCCTTCTCCATCTCGAAAACCATCGGCCCCGAAGGGAATCGGAGGCACCGCGACATCGCCAAGGCCGCCCAAACACTCACCACTCCTTCTTTCTTCCACAATTGAAGGCGTGAGCTTCGATCTGATTCTCCGGAATGGAACGTTGGTGACAGGCGAACGGATCGAGCAGGCCGACATCGGGATTCTCGGCGGCAAAATCGCCCGGATCGGATTCCTTGGCGGAGCGGACGCGGCCGAAGTTTTGGATATTTCCGGGCTCCACGTCATGCCGGGCGTGATCGACACTCAAGTTCACTTTCGGGAGCCGGGGCTGACTCACAAGGAGGACATCGAGACCGGGACGCGAGGCGCGGTGCTGGGCGGGGTCACGACGATCTTCGACGAGCCGAACACCTCACCGACCACGACGTCGGCGGCGGCCCTGCGGGACAAGCTGGCGCTGGCGGAGGGTCGGGCCTGGTGCGACTACGCATTTTGGGTTGGGGCATCCACGGAAAATCTTTCCGATCTCGCGGAGTTGGACTCGCTGGAGGGCTCGCCAGGGATTGGCGAGGTGTTCATGGGTTCCTCGACGGGTCCCCTTTTGGTTTCGAGCGACGCTGATCTGCGTCAAGTACTGCGTAACGGTCGGCGTCGGGTTTCCATTCACGCGGAGGACGAGGCCCGAAACGTCGAGCGCCGAGCCCTCTATGACCGTAGGGAATTGGAGCCCGATCCGACCCTCGGTTACCCCCTGTCTGGAACAGCGGCGGACCATCCGCACGTCCGCGACTCGGACTCCGCTCGCATCGCGACGGAGCGCATCTTGAAGCTCTCGGAAGAGACGAACCGGCCTATTCACATCCTCCACCTTTCGAGCGCCGAGGAGGTGCTCAGGATCGACGCCGCGCGCTTGCGGGGGGTGGATGTCACCGTCGAGATTACGCCGCAGCATCTCTGGTTCGCGGCCCCTGAGTGCTACGAGAAGTTGGGGTCGCTCGCGCAAATGAACCCGCCAATCCGAAGCGGGTACCACTGCGCGGCCCTTCGAGACGCGTTTCGGAAAGGCTTCTTCGCGGTGGTCGGGAGTGATCACGCGCCCCATACGCGGGAGGAGAAATCGAAACCCTATCCCGCCAGCCCCAGTGGCTTGACGGGCGTTCAGACATTGTTGCCGGTCATGCTGAC
>JBBSFL010000121.1:0-8937 GCA_038238735.1 Fimbriimonadales bacterium
CGCGAATTACGGCGTTCGCATCGACTATTTCAAGCAGAAGCAAAACCTTGGTCAAGCGCCGGTTTCCGAAGGGGCAATCTGCCCTCGCTTGAATCTGGCCTACCGGGTGGATAAGCGGACGGAGGCACGAGCTTCTTATAATCGGCTATTCAACACGCCGCCTTTGGCTCAGGGCGCGGTGGTGGGAGCGGCCATCAGGCCCGAGAAGATTAGCCAATACGACATCGGGCTAACTCACGATCTTGGCCGGGGGCAGTCGCTCGGCGTGGCCTATTACTACAAAGACATACGGGATCAAGTCGATACCGCACTGTTGATCCCCGGAAGCGACATTGGCCTTTACTCGGCGGTCAATATTCAGATTGGTGGCATTCACGGAGTCGAGCTCAGCTATAACATGGCTGCACCCAAGGGTGTCGGCTGGGACGGATACTTGAATTACTCGCTTTCGGCGGCCAAGCCGAAGGGGCTGGACAGCACGGGCACTCCCGTCGAGGCATTCAACGACCACGATCAACGGCATTCTGTGGGTGCGGGCCTTGCCTACACCTGGAAGAGCGGAATGAGCGCCGCGATGACCTTCGAGTACGGCAGCGGCCTGGCCAGCAGCATCGTGCCGCCCAACACCGGACGCGCAGCCCGCTATCAACTAGACTTCCACTTCTCAAGCGGCAACGTTCTCTTTCGCAGACACGCCGCATTGACGCTCGATGTCGAAAATGTGACGGATCAGCGGACGGTGATTAACTTTCAATCAGCCTTCAGCGGAACTCGATTCATGATGGGCCGGAGATTGTTAATCGGGATTTCGGGAAAGGTCTGACCACTTCCCACCGGGGTGCGCCGGGGTGTCGTACCACAAGGAGCGCCTGACTTGGGTGGCACGGCTTTGATCGGGCCGTGTTCCCTATGGCTCCATACAACCACGCCCAGCCAGGTCTAGCCGTGAGGCGGGGTGCTGCCAAAGTGTCGAAGACGGCGAGCCACCCTCTTGGGCCGGCGCAGTGAAATTGACATGAGGGGCGGGTGCCATGTGCGGAGCACGTGCCGGCCCTGGCCACACGATCTCTTTTCGATGCCCCGCCACACCCAGTCGCAGACGGACACCCCCGTAGCCCAAGGTCATTAGCGATCCGCGATTCGCGATTCACGACTCTCCAAAACCACGTTGACAAAAACCCGCTTTCGGGCACGTAGTGACATGCCTCGATAGAATATAAGAAACCTCCCCGGTCGACCGACCTGCCAGCCGCCCCAAGCGGCCCCCCGCGCACTTCGCGCGAATCGTGAGGAAGCTGCCGTATTGCCAACGTGGGTAAGCACCTATGAGACAGAGAAAACGAGAATTTCCCCCCGGACCGGAGGGCCACCGGCACCGGGAAAGGGTCGGTAATTTCGGGAATCTAGCTGGTTTCTGAGCCCGAAAGTCGGGTACAGCGCACCCTCCAGGTTCAAAGCCAGGCCTCGGATGGCCAAGAAGTCTCACTTGTGTAAAACGTC
Organism: Fimbriimonadales bacterium; assembly: GCA_038238735.1. GTDB lineage: Bacteria > Armatimonadota > Fimbriimonadia > Fimbriimonadales > Fimbriimonadaceae > JAFDWR01. Next base: position 1,501 of record JBBSFL010000121.1, read on the forward strand.
GAGAATTTCGGGAATCTCAGAATTTAGGCACTGAGAGCACATCGACGCTTGAAAGCGCGGTCTTCGCGGATCGCTAATTAAAGCCTGCTCCGAACACTCAGTAAACTGAGGCCGCAGGGAGGCGAGATGAACAAGTACGATCAAGACGCGCTGGACTACCACGAGCGTGGACGACCGGGGAAGACCGAGGTCGTACCTACCAAGCCCTGCCTCACCGCGCGAGACCTGTCCCTCGCCTACTCGCCGGGAGTCGCCGCGCCATGCCTCGCGATCGAAGCGAACCCTGCCGACGCCTACCGCTACACCAATCGCGGCAACCTGGTGGCCGTCCTCTCGAACGGCACCGCCGTCTTAGGCTTGGGCGACATTGGCGCGCTCGCGGGCAAGCCCGTCATGGAGGGCAAAGCCGTCCTGTTCAAGCGGTTCGCCCACGTGGATGTCTTCGATATCGAAGTCGATTCCAAAGACCCGAAGGAGGTCATTCGCCTCTGCCAGCTTCTGGAGCCCACCTTCGGCGGCATCAACCTCGAGGACATCAAAGCGCCCGAGTGCTTCGAGATCGAAGAGACCCTGCGTGCGACGATGAAGATTCCGGTCTTCCACGATGACCAGCATGGCACCGCGATTATCTCCGGCGCGGCTCTCTTGAATGCGCTCGAACTCGCAGAGAAGAACATCGAGGACGTGAAGGTCGTGGTCAACGGCGCGGGCGCGTCGGCGCTAGCCTGCACGCGCTTTTACGAAGACCTCGGCGTGCGCCGGGAAAACATCTTCATGATCGACCTCAACGGCGTGATCTACAAAGATCGCTCCCAGGGAATGAACAAGTACAAGGAGCGCTACGCCAACGACACCGATCTGCGAACCTTGTCCGAAGCGATGGTCGGCGCCGACGTCTTCTTAGGCTGCTCAGCGGCCGACGTCGTCACGCCTGAGATGCTAATGACGATGGCAAAGAACCCAATCGTCTTCGCCCTCGCCAACCCAGATCCCGAAATCCCCTACGACGTCGCCAAAGCGGCGAGGCCCGACGCGATCGTCGCCACGGGACGAAGCGATTTCCCAAACCAAGTCAATAACGTCCTCGGCTTCCCGTTCATCTTCCGCGGCGCCCTCGACGTGCGCGCCACATGCATCAACGAAGCGATGAAGATCGCCGCCGCGCGCTCCCTCGCCGATCTCGCCAAGCAGCCCGTTCCCGAGGAGGTCTTCCTCGCTTACGGCGGCCAGCCGTTCAAGTTCGGACCCGACTACATCATCCCCAAGCCGTTCGACCACCGGCTCCTCAGTATCGAAGCCGTCGCCGTCGCGAAGGCCGCCTGCGAATCCGGAGTCGCCCAGCAGCCGATCACCGATTGGGACGCCTATGCCTCACGTCTGAAGGCGATGCAGAGCCGCAGCGAGATCGTGATGCAGCGCATCCGCTATGTGGCGCGAAATGCGCAGAAGCGGGTCGTCTTCGCCGAAGGAGATCATCCCAAGGTGCTCGAAGCCGTCCGCATCGTGCTTCAGGAGAACACGGGCCGCCCTGTCCTCCTCGGTCGGCGCGAGGTCATCGAGTCGCGTATCGCCGTCCACAACCTCCCGGCCCAAGACATCGAGATCATCGATCCACTCGAATCACCCGATCTGCAAGCCTTCGGAGACGAGCTCTATCGAATCCGATGCCGCGACGGCTACACGCCGAAGAAGGCCCATAACCTGGTCCGGTCGCCACTAAGGTTCGGGATGATGATGCTTCGGCTGGGCCACGCCGATGCGATGATCGCGGGCGTGCAGAACGCTTATAGCGACACCATCCGCGCCGTCCTCCCCCTCGCCGAGCTACGCCCCGGCGTCCGCCGGGCAGTGGGATTCAATCTGCTACTTGTCGATGGCGAGGTTTACGTGATCGGAGATACCGCCCTCAACGTGGAGCCGAATTCCCGGGATCTGGCCGATATAGCCATCCTTGGCGCGGAACTCGCCGCCGATCTCGGGCTCTCGCCAAAGGTCGCCCTGCTGTCCTTCTCGAATTTCGGCAGCAATGCCCACCCGCGCGCCCGCAAAGTGCGGGACGCCGCCGCGATCCTTGCCGCCGAGCGGCCCGACCTCGTCGCCGACGGGGAGATGCATGGCGACGTCGCAGTGCGATCGAACTTCGCGAGGGACGATTTCCCCCACAGCAAGATTCAAGGCGACGCCAACGTCCTGATCTGCCCCGACCTCGATGCGGCGAACATCGCCTACAAACTAGTGGGCTATATCGGCAATGGCCGCGAAGTCATCGGTCCCCTTCTTGAAGGCTTGTTGCACCCGATCAACATAGCCTCGTTTAACTCAACGGCAAGGGAAATCGCCAACTTCGCCGCCCTAAGCTGCTACCGGGCCAACCGGCAAAATTAACACATTCTTAGCGAATTGGCTTACAATGCAGCCATGGTGCAATCATCGCTCGAGGCTCAGCCGAAGGCGAAAACCATATTGGTGTGCGACGACGAGCCGCATATCGTGAGGCTGATCCAGGTGCGGCTCGAGCGCGCCGGCCACAAGGTTCTGCCTTGCTTCGACGGCAAAGCTGCTCTTGAGCACGCTCGTGAGGACAAGCCGGACCTCATCATCCTGGACCTGATGATGCCTGGTCTAACCGGAATGCAGGTCCTGAAGCGGCTCACTTCCGACCCCGTGACGGCGGGCGTGCCGGTCGTCATGCTCAGCGTGTGCTCGGAGGATAAGGAAGTCTTCGAGGCCTACAAGAATGGCGCTTACAGCTACCTCACCAAACCATTCAATCCCATGGAACTGCTCCGCGTCATCGCCTAAAGGGCGTTGTGCCACGAGTCGGTCGCCTTGTCCATCAGCGCATCGACCTTCAGATTCGCCTCGCGCAGCCGTCCGCACAGCACCCGGGAGAGGTTCGCGAGCAGCATAAATCCCATTTCCCGGTTCGAGTTCATCTCGTTGCGCAAAGCCTTCGCATCGAACACCGCCGCCTGAACGGTTCCGATACACACCGCATCGGCTGTCCGCGGGCGCGCGTCGATAAGGGCGATCTCGCCGATCGTCGCTCCAGGCCCGATTTCCGCGAGCTTGTCCCCGTCCGCCGTCAAGATATTCACCCGTCCTTCGAGAATCACGAACAGGTCGCTGGCGTTATCGCCATGCCGGATGATCCTCTGGGCGGGCAAAAACGTCCTCGACGTCGCCAATTCGGAGAGCTCGGCAAGCTGCTCGTCGGTTAAACCGGCGGCAAGGTAGGTGGACTTCAGAGCGTCGAGGATTTGCACGGGTGAATTATCGCAGACCGGGGGCTCGGATCACGAGGCAAGAGCCAGGGAATCGTCCTCTTCCGCATCCCGCCGCTCGGTGATGCTTCGCGGAATGAGCAGGAGAAGAGGCAAAATCAGCGCATAGACGGCGGTCGTCACCAGATTCGTAAGCACGAAGCCGCCGTTCTGATAGAGATGGGCGCCCCACACATTGCCTAGCTGGTCCGACAGGGCGACCCCGGTGACGGCAAGCTCCATCGCGAAGCCCTCGAACCCCCGCGGGCACGATCGCAGCAAGACGTCGTAAATCGCGGCGCTCGCCATCCCGCCCACCAGCCCGAACCATCCGGCCGCCAGGTATGCGGTCATCGGCGAGTTCACAAAAATCAGGGGGATCATCTGAGGAACCCCGAATGCGACGCTCCAGAAAAGCAACTTGCGAGGATTCACCCTGCGGCAAAGGACCCCGTAAAGAAGGAACCCAGGAATGAGCGAGAGCCGGACGATGCTGCGGTATAGCGTGTACTCCGTGTCAGTCAGGTGCAGCGTCCCTGTTAAGTAGTTCAGCATAGGGGTCCCGGAAGCCGGCGCGAACTCCCACATCAGGTAGATCAAGACAGCGGGCCAAACCGCCCGATGCCGCAGCAGGCGGCCAAGATCTTGGCCAAAGCTGCGCTTCTGCGGGGTCGCCGCATCCTCCGCCGCGTCGACGGTCTGTGGACTCTTCAGCCCCACAACCAGCAGGAGCAAGGCGAAGCCCGCAACGATAAGGAAAATAGTTTGCGGCGAGAAATAGTGGTTCAGCTTCCCCGCCAAGTAGACCAAAGCCGCTCCGACCACCGAACCGACAACGTGCTGGAGCACGCTTATTCGCCCCGTCATCCTCAGACCCTGGCCCACGGTGGCCTGAAGCGCGACGATAGCGGGCGCCAAAGCCCGGAAGATAAGCGTCGCAGCCATCGCACCGATCAAAAGCTGCGAGTAAGTAGCGTGGGCGAAGGCTAGCGCCACGTACGCCAGCGCGGTGATCGGAGCGAAGAAAATAAATAAGCTCCGATCCCGAACTCCGGAAGCAAATAGCCTGTCCCGCCCCAACCCGAACAGAAACGCGCCGTACAGCGGGATGGACATCAAGAACTGAAAGGTCGCCTGGCCCTCCGGGCTCAGCCTTAACTGGTCCTTCAGATAAAACTGAATCGGAATCTGAGCCAGCGCCCCTTGGGGACTGACGATGCTCACAACCAAAAGCAAAACCGCGAAATAGCCGAAAACGCGCCGGGTTTCACGAGCATCCACAAGTTGACCAGGCGCGGACATGAGCGAACGCATTGTACGCCCGCGAACAAGAACCGATCCATTTGGTCGACTCCAACGGCGGCAGCGAATGGCAAAGCCCGGTAGTGATAGGCTGAAGGCATGATTCTTGCGACTCTCGCCATACTCCTCATTCGCCAAGGACCCTTAGGCGACCTTGCAAAGCCCCAAGAAGGCAAGAGCATGCGGGCAAGCTCGACCTTCCGGCAAGGCAAAGACGGTACATACGACCCGAATGCCCCTGCGCTTCACGACCACACAGAGCGCAGCAACTCCGACAACTTCCGCGTCGCTGCCGGCGCCACGCATGTGCTTATGGACGTAAAGGGACCGGGCGTGATCACACACATCTGGCTCACCTTCCTCGGACCCGAGAAGCAAAACTGGGCGCTCAACGGATCCGCCAATCATCAGGAGATGCTCCTGAGAGTCTTTTGGGATGGCAATCCTAAGCCCGCTATCGAGGCCCCCGTTGGCGATTTCTTTGCCAACTGTTTCGGAAGACGCGACCCGGTCACCTCGCTTCCCGTCGTCGTGGATGACGGCGACGCCTACAACTGCTTCTGGAATATGCCCTTCCGCAAGTCATGCCGAATGGAGATTGTCAACCAGAGCACGAAGCCCGTCAATCTCCTCTACTACAACATCGACTGGATCCAAAAGCCGATCGCCGAGGACGCCCCCTACTTTTATGCCCAGTACCGACAGGAGTATCCTGCCGAGCACGGGAAGGACTACACGATTCTCGACACGAAAGGCAAAGGCCACTATGTCGGGACGGTCCTCGCCGTGCGAACTCGCAGCCCCGAGTGGTTTGGCGAAGGCGACGAGAGAATCTACATCGACGGCGAAGTCCACCCGTCGATCCAAGGGACCGGCACCGAGGACTACTTCCTCAGCGCCTGGGGTCTTAAGAAGACGCTACAGCCCTATTTCGGCACGCCCTACTTCGATCAGTGGGGGATCGTTGGAGGTCACACCAGCGCATACCGGTGGCACGTCGAGGACCCCATCGTCTTCCAAAGAGGAATTCGGGTGACGATCGAGCATTTCGGTTGGATGTCGGTAGACGAGAACCCGGAGCATAAAGAAAACTCCTGGAACGAGCGGGAAGACGACTTCTCCAGCGTCGCCTTCTGGTATCAGCAGGGGCCATCCACCTTCCAGGACCGAGCCCCGGCCGATCGCAAGCTGCCCAACCTCGATCGAGTGATCGCCTACGCCCGCGATGTTGCGACCCACGGTTCGGGCGAGGCGGTTAAACAGGACCTGGAGTGCTACGACGGCCCGCAGATGCTCTACAAACCATCGCCAATGTCTCCCGAGCTAGCCTGGCTTGAAGTCCCCTTCGAGGTCGCCAAAAAAGAACCCCTCCGCCTGCTGCTCAATATGACGACCTCGTACGATTTCGGCATTTACCAGCCGTATCTCAACGGGGTGAAGATCGGCGATCCGATCGACCTGTACTCTAAGGACATCGAGAACCGCGAATTTCACCTCCTCGACTTCTGGCCCGAGCCGGGCAAATACACGCTCCGGCTCGACAAGGTGGGAAAGAACGACGCGTCTCGCGGCGACTTATGCGGCATCGAGTCGGTCCGACTCCGAGAACGCCGTCCCCGTGTCAGCCAACTGGGTTGGGACAAAGACAAAGACTGGAGAAAGACACCGACACTTTACTAGTTCCTTTCACCTGGGACCGTGCGAAATCCGTTCACGCGGTGCCGCCATCGGAGCGTATGATCGCCAGAAGCTCATCCGTTTTTGCCTTCATCAGGGATTCGTCGCCGCGTGTTTCCACGTTTAATCGAATCACCGGCTCCGTATTAGAGCCCCGGAGATTGAAGCGCCAGTTGCCGCAGTCCACGCTGAGGCCGTCGATGTGGTCGGTCTTCCCTTGCGGCCCGTACATTTTCTCGATCTTGTCCAGAGTTGCCTGCACGTTCGGCACGTGCGAGTTCACTTCGCCCGAGCACGGGTAGTTCTTGATCATCTCGCCTACGAGATCGCCAAGCGACCGCCCGGTCTGGGAGACGAGCCGCGCGACGAGCAGGAACGGGATCATGCCGCTGTCGCAGTACCAGTGGCTCTTGAAGTAGTGGTGGGCGCTCATCTCGCCGCCGTAAACCGCGTCCTCCGCGCGCATCTTCTCCTTGATGAAGGCGTGCCCGCTCTTGCAAATCACGGCGCGACCGCCCATCTTGGCGACGATGTCGAGGGTATTCCACGTTAGCCGCGGGTCGTAAATGATCGTCTGGCCCGGTTCAAGGTGCAGGATCGCCTGAGCGAGCAGGCCCACGATGTAATAGCCCTCGATGAAGTTGCCGTGCTCGTCGAAGAAGAAGCAGCGGTCGTAGTCTCCGTCCCAGGCGACGCCGAAGTTGTGGCTGCCTTTGCTCAGCGCCTGCTCGGTCATCGCACGCGACTCGGGCAGGATCGGGTTCGGCACTCCGTTCGGGAAGGTGCCGTCGGGCTCCCAGCGTAGCTTGTCCACTTTAACCGGTAGGTGCGGTAGGAGCTGATCGAGGGCCACGCCAGATGCACCGTTGCCTGGATCAAGCAGGACGCTCAGAGGCTTGAGGTCGCTCGGGGCGACGATCTTGAGGAGGTGCTCCACAAAATCTGAGTAGACGTTCTGGTCGCGGCGGTCGCCAGCGCCCCTCCGGTCCCACCTCTGTTCGAAGCTGCGCTTCTCAATGTCATTCAGCCCGGTGTCGCCGGAGATTGGGCGGCTCTCCTGGCGAACCATTTTCATGCCGTTGTAGTCGGCCGGATTGTGGCTGGCCGTGATCATGATGCCGCCGTCGTAGCCATAGAAAGCGGTCGCGAAGTAAACCATCTCCGTACCGACCATGCCAAGGTTCACGACATCGAC